>JAUIMD010000389.1 GCA_030433225.1 Bacteroidia bacterium | reverse complement strand
TGATCTTCCATTTCCCCGGGTGGTTTTTCTCCCGCTTCAATTTCCACATAAATGGCGGGGTTGTTCAGGTCGGGGAACAGGTCCACCCCCAACTTATCCAGCGAAATAACGCCCAATAAAATCACCCCGAGTATGCCCATAAAAATGGTGACGGGATAGGTGACAGCAAATTTTATAATGGATTTCATGAAACTTTAAATGTTGGCAATTAGCGTTTAATTTTGAACCCGGGCGAGGTGCGTAACCGGCCACAACTACCTTGCGGGAGGCGGCCCTGCAGGGCGTTCACCTGAAGCTGCCCCCGAAGGAGGCGAGCCTTGTGGAGGCCGTTGCCGTTCATCGCTTTCTTCAGCTTCCTCGGTTTCCACCTCCTGTACTTCTTCGTTCATTACTTTAACCTTTGAGCGGTGGCGCAACGTTTCGTAGCCTTTTATTACCACCCGGTCGCCATCGGCAAGGCCCGAAACCACCATTACATCGCCCCCGTTTGAAATGCCTAAACGCAGGCGACGCTCGTCGGCAGCACCCTCGTTAACCACAAAAACGCTGCTGCGGTTGCCCCGGGTTTTTACAATTTCTTTGGGAATGACCAGTGCATTGCTTTCGCGGTTCGTCACCAGGTCGGCCTTAACAAACATTCCTGGCAGTAAAATTCGTTGCGGATTATCGATGGAAACCACGCATTTAAACGTGCGTGCATCGGCATCAATGGCCGGCGAAATCTGTTCAATAGATCCCACCAGCGTATCGTCGGGCATGCTGTAATTGGTTACATACACATCCTGCCCCACTTTTACCTGGCTGTAATTTTTCTCGGGCAGGTTCACATACATCAGCATGTCGCCAAAATCCATCAGTGTAACAACGGCAGTTCCGGTGGCCACTTGTGTGCCATTGGTGAAATACGGCAAGTCGGTTAAGGTTCCTTCAAATGGTGCCACCACCTTCATTTTTGCCAGGTTTATTTGGGCCGTTTCGTACTCTATTTCTGCATTTTGGTAATTAATTTCCCCATCCTTCAACTCACGCAGTGTAACCCCTCCTTTTTCGTACAGCGATTTTTGCTTTTCGTATTCCATTTTCGAAACTTCCCAATTCAATTTAACGGTTTCTATTTTTATGGAATTTTCGTACTCCCGATCTTCCAGCTTAACAATAACATCGCCTTTTTTCACACGGTCGCCCAGAGCATACGGTTTACCCGTGCGTGGATTTTTTTGTAGGAAATAGTCCCCTTCGATTCGGGTACTCAAGGTTGTTTCGTGCACCGGAAAAACAGTGCCCGTAGCATTGATGTACTCTTCAATTACGGTAGGTTTTAACACCATCACCGATACCGGCACCGACAATTCGAACTGCACCTGTTGATCGGTTTGCTTACAGGCCACCACCAACAGCAGGGCGGCAAACAATAGCGGAAGGGTAATTTTTTTATTCATGGGAAATATCGTTTCTAAGTTTTTTGGGATGTGCTAGTTTATATCGATTGTTGGACTGACCAGTTCCTGTGGTACAATGCTTACGTTGTTTTCGTAATCGTAAAGCGTTTGAATTTTCAGGTTCAGCAGTTCTATTTTGTAATCGATTAATGCCTGGGTAAGGGACATTTTACTGTTGGATAACTGGGTTTGATACAGGTTTAAATCCATACCAGTAATGTCGCCGTTTTTATAGCGTTCCTGGTTAATGTCAAAGGTGAGCTGGGCATTTTTTACGTTTAGCCTGGCAATTTCAATTTGGTTTTTCAGGTTACCCAAGCTGCGATACACCTGGCGTACATTGATAATGATGTCGCGTTTTTCGTTTTCCAGATCAATTTCCGATGATTGGATCGTTGCTTCTGCAGCTTTAATTAGGTTACGTCTTCTGCCCCAATCGAAAATGGGAATGTTCAGTGTAATGGCGAAATTGGGCTCATTGGTGGGGGTGTTGTAAATGTTTCCGAATTGAGGATTTACCCCCGAAAACCCATACGAACCACTAATGCTCCCCTGAAAATCATTGATTGTACTTTTGGTTTCAATAAGTGCAAATTGATTTTGCTGGATGGAAATTTCGCGTTGACGAATTTCCATTCGGTTGCCCAATGCGTAAGACACACTTTGTTTTTGATCCACAAAAACAGGTGTTATCTCTACACTGGCCATCGCCATAAAATCTTCATCCAAATCCATCCCTACCGCTATCTTAAATGCATCTTTAAGGTTTTCTAAAGAAACCTGTCCATTCGAAACACTGGATTTACTGGAGGCCAGGTTTACCTCTGCCTGGTACAATTCTTCGAGGGCAGCCAATCCTCCTTCCACTTTATTGGAAATGATACGGTAACTTTCTTCGTTGTTTTGCAATTCGCTTTTGGCAATGTCCAAACTCATTTGTGCTTCATACACTTCATAAAATGCCATGGATACGTTTCGTTCCAAAGCCAGCCGCTGCAACAAATAGTTTAAAAGGGTATTTTCGTAATTTAACTCAATGTCCATTAAGTCGTATTTCAACTGGTTAAACTGAAAGATGGGCTGTTCAAATCCTATGCGTAAACCGTTGTAAAATTCCCTACTTACTTCCGGAACATACTGTTCTAGGTCTTTATCATACTTTTCAGTATTGTTGTATTGCCAGTAAAAATTGTCAGTTAAAAACAAGGTTCCCCCGGTTGCCAGAATCGGCTGTTCAATTTGAAAAGTAGAACCTGACTTAAATCTCTCTCCATTGAACCATTTCGCATTGAATGAATCAAACTGGGTCGATTTACTATACTCCACAGGATTAGCGGTGAAGGAAAATAATGATTTCAAACCTGCCCTTTGTGCATCTAAATTGCGCTGACTGCGTTCCAACGATAGCTCTGCCTGGCGTAAATCAGGGCTGTTAATTAAGGCAATTTCCATAGCCCGTTTCAGGGTGATAATTTCCTGTGCATGGGTACGCATCCCGGCCACCCAAAGCAGGCTTAGCAGGAGTAATGCTCTATTCATATGTATACGTTTCTTCATATCTGCTGTTTAATTAACGCGTACCCATTTTACGGCATCGGCAAAAATGCGGTTTCCATTATCCATTTCATTGGTTAGCTCTACCCAGGTAGAGTCTGCCGTAAAGTAATAGGTACCAATGCGACTCCACCCACCGCGTCGGCGCGAAATGCGGTAATCTTCCTGCTTAATGCCATCGGCGGTTTTTATGGTAAATGTGTAGCGGTAGCCCTCATCAGGCATGCGGGGGCCTCTGCGCTCGCCCGGGGCCGGTGGACCGCCGCCCCTGCCACTGGCC
>JAUIMD010000388.1 GCA_030433225.1 Bacteroidia bacterium | reverse complement strand
CACACTGAAATTGGAGGCATAAAAAAAGGTTTGCCCATTTTCACAAGCCTGCCTTATGTCCTGAATTTTATCAAGCCAGCCCGTAGTACCTGACACCACCGGCACGTTGTACTTAAAGCATTTCTGATAATTTTGATACGCAATAGAAGGCACGGTAAATTCAATGGCCACATCGCTGGTTTTAAAGGCTTCCGACTCGAAGGCCTCCTGGTTATTCACGTCAATAATTACACTGATTTCGTTTCCACGCTCACGGGCAATTTTCTCAATCTCCTTGCCCATTTTGCCATATCCTATTAATGCTATTTTCATGTTCTTTTTATTTTTGGGAACCACACGGCCGCCCTTCGCTCCATAACTTTTAACGTTGCCCCTGCTGTTTGGAGGCGTGATGGTTTTTAAACGGCACAAATATAATATTTATAAATTGGCACGCTTGCCATTTTCAGGGCTTTCAACCTGATTCAGTCTGATTTAACCGACACCATCCACCCACTAACCGACAAGTGGCTATTTTTCACAAATTTTCCGCCCATAGCATGGATTTACCGCAAACACAACACACAAATCCCCCACATTACATTTGGGTACTCTGCCTCCTGAGCAAAAAAAATCCTGATTCCGGTGAACAATTATCATTTTAGCACCCAAGATGCTTTTTTGATAAACATCTGATATTTATTTTCACTTTAAAGTGACCATTTCACATTTTTTTCCTACTTTTGCATACATCAAGTTCAAACAAAGAGACTTATAAAATTCCGGCATATCCACCAAACACACACCGGATTTTTAACCAGTAAACAGCAAGAATTCTCATAATAACAAACCCAAGAGGAAACCACGAAGAAATGCAAATAGAAGTTAAACATTCGCTTACACAACGGTTTTCAGAAGAAATTATCCCGGACCCTTATAATTTCAGAACCATGCCCTACCAACTGGGCAAGTACCACATTACCAATTACCGACAACACATTAGCCCCGAACCCCTGGGAACAACCATAAAGAAGGACATTATTAACAATACAGTAGCCTTTTCGTGGTTTAATAAACCCACCCACCAAATTCGGGCTGAGATTTCGTTTGAAGCCGAACTCACCCCATACGACCCCCTGGATATTCATGTATATCCACCCGAATTTTTAACCCTGCGATTTCATTATTCGCGCCTGCGCTGGCCACTCCTTATCCCATACCTCGAAACATCCAACCTTAGCACCGAATTAAAAAAACTTGGCAAACAAGCCGCCGAGCGCACACACAACGAAACATTTCCTTTTATCCTGGAACTGGCTCAGAAAATAAGCAGCAACATCAGTATTGATGGCAACAGCTTTGCCCCGGTAGCCAATCCGTCGGATGTATACAACCTGCGCAGCGGCAGTGCAGCCGACATTGCATGGCTTATGATTCAACTTTTACGGGTAAATGGCATTGCCGCACGATTTGTGAGGGGCTACCAATACGACAGCATTTCCCCCATGACGGACATGCATTGCTGGCTACAGGTATACGTTCCCGGGCCGGGTTGGTTTGGCGTAGATCCCTGCAAGGGCAAACCGGCAGACTTCACCTACATCCCTGTATCGGCATCGTCGGTACCTGAAGGAACCCTGCCCATGGCTCCTGTAGATTTAGACAAAGCAACCGACCTGGAATCCAGGGTAAGCATTAAACGCTTGTAAGAGCAACCTTTTGAAACTTTCTACCACCTCCTTCCACACCTATACTTTATAAAAAAGAAGGGGCTGCTCAAATGTAACATTGAACAGCCCCTTTGCTATTTTGTAGCGCAACTATTACTGATTTTTCTTAATCAGGTTTAATGCCGAACCCGCTTTAAACCACTCAATTTGCTGCGCATTATACGTATGGTTGGCCTGAATTACATCTTTTGAACCATCCGCATGCACCACCTCAAGTGCCAATGGCTTGCCGGGAGCAAATTCTGTTAAATCAAGGAAATTAAACGTATCGTCCTCCTTAATTAAATCGTAATCAGCTTCATTGGCAAAGGTAAGACCTAACATCCCCTGTTTTTTCAGGTTGGTTTCGTGGATACGGGCAAAACTTTTCACCAATACCGCCCTTACTCCTAAATGGCGGGGCTCCATGGCAGCATGCTCGCGCGATGATCCCTCCCCATAATTATGGTCTCCCACAACTATGGTTGGAACACCGGCTGCCTTGTACGCACGTGCCGTTGCCGGAACCGTATCTTTTTCACCGGTCAGTTGATTTACTACCAGGTTGGTTTCTCCCCCAAAAGCATTCACCGCACCTATCAAACAGTTGTTTGAAATGTTATCCAAATGTCCGCGATAACGCAACCAGGGCCCGGCCATAGAGATATGATCGGTGGTACATTTACCAAAGGCTTTAATCAGCAATTTAGCTCCTGTAATGTTTTTTCCATCCCATGCGGCAAACGGCGACAACAACTGCAAACGCTCACTATTTGGTGACACAATTACCTCAACCCCGGAACCATCTTCGGCAGGAGCCTGGTAACCATTATCTTCCACCGCAAATCCCTTGCCCGGCAACTCAAAACCAATTGGCGCCTGCAGTTTTACCTGCTCACCGGCCTCATTTTCCAAAGTATCGGTAACCGGGTTAAAATCTAAGCGCCCCGCAATAGCAATGGCCGCTACCATTTCAGGCGAAGCCACAAAGGCATGTGTATTTGGATTTCCATCCGCACGTTTCGCAAAGTTTCGGTTAAACGAGTGCACAATGGAGTTTTTCTCTTGCTTCTCGGCACCGTCACGATCCCACTGCCCAATACATGGTCCACAGGCATTGGTGAATATCTTGGCATCCAATTTTTCAAAAATCTCAAGGATACCATCACGCTCCGTAGTGTATCGCACTTGTTCCGAACCTGGGTTAATACCAAATTCTGCTTTGGTCTTCAATTTTTTGTCCAGTGCTTGTTGCGCAATGGACGAAGCTCTCGACAAATCCTCGTAAGAAGAGTTGGTACAAGAACCAATAAGCCCCCATTCCACAGCCAAAGGCCATCCGTTGGCTTCGGCTTTTTCCGTCATGGAGCCCACTTCTGTGGCCAAGTCCGGAGTAAATGGTCCGTTGAGCAATGGTTTCAACTCAGAAAGGTTGATTTCGATCACTTGATCAAAATATTGCTCTGGATTAGCATATACTTCTGGGTCGGCGGTCAAGTGTTCCTTTACTTTATTTGCAGCATCGGCTACATCTTCCCTGTCGGTAGCCCTCAAATAGCGCTCCATGGATTCATCGTAACCAAACGTG
>JAUIMD010000387.1 GCA_030433225.1 Bacteroidia bacterium | reverse complement strand
GCCCAGTTCGACATACACTTCGGCCAGCATCAGGTAAACATCGGCCATGCGCAGGTAAGGTTCTCCTACCCCCGAGGCACGCTGCTTGGCAGTAAAGGGAGGATTCATGCGGTTATCGTCCCATTTATTGTTGCTTAAACCTCCTGCACCTTTGCTTCCGGGAGCCATACTCAAGGGGATTTCCACCCCCTTACCCGAGCTGGCCGTAACGGCAACGGTAACATCGCGCCGCAGATCTTTAGGATCAAAATCCCCATAAAAAAAGGTGGGATGCATGCGGCTTTGTCCGTAACTTTTGCAGGGATAATTGTTGGCACCTCCACCATTAGACGGACGCCCAAAACTGTACGGACGTTCAGAATAGGTACCCTGCGTTTTTTGAATTTCATAAATCACCTCAGGGGATGCTTCCAGGTTAAGCAACTGCTGAAAAATGTATTGAAACGGATTGCCAAATTGCCGTCCCTTTTCGTCGGTGGCACGGGGGTCGCTTGTAATTAAGTGAGCCGAACCGGAATTGGCAAGGCAATTTTCAAGGTGGATTTTGGCCATTTCGTAAAAGCGCAGGTAATCGTTTCGACGGTTGTAAATTCCTCCGCTGTTTTCACCTCCTTTTGCAGTAAAGGTAATGGGGTTTCCATCAAGGTCCGAATAAAACGATGCCGGCAAATCGGTTCGTCGGGTGGCGTATCCTCCTGCCATTAAACACATTCGACCCAAAAGACCTTCCGCATAGGTGCGGGTCATGTCGGTGTTGGTGGCCAGGTTCGACTCTCCCAGGCGGTACATTACCGGTATTACTTTATCCAGCTGAGCAATGTTGAATTCATAAATTTTATCGCGGGCCGAAAGCGAAGAGTCAATTACCAAACTGGAGGTTTGCAACGGAACATCGCCAAAATACCGCGCCAGTTCATAATAAATGGTGGCGCGCAAGGTAACGGCCAGGCCATAAATGTGCGACATATCGTCGGCTACCCCGGTTTCCAACTGCTCTTTTACCAGCTCATTAATATCCATAATGGTGATTAGCCGGTTGCAAATAGCTATGGTTTTATACGCATCGTTGTAGGGGCCCTCGGCAAAATCAATAGGAAAACCTGCTGTTCCTTCAAAGTAAAAGTTTTCGGGAATGTGTCGCTGCTGGTCACTGTATTTTTCGGGATGACGCTCGGCATCAGAGCTGCACACATTAATGGTGTAAAACAGCGAACCCAGCGAGCCGTTCTCCCAGGTATCAATGGCACCATTCAGGTACGACAATACCTGTTCGGCATCCTGAAATACATAGTTAATATCGGCATCAGAGGGGGATGAATTGTCCATGAAATCCTTACAGGAGGAAAACAGGAGCAAGGTTACTGCGATAAACGGGATGGAAAATATATGTTTCATGTATTTATAGTTTATTTTTCAAGGGCCACATGCAAGTCGCCAATCTTTGTTTCCCTCATTGACAAGGGTTTATTATGGCTGATGTTACAGTATTTTTTGTTTTGCAGGGTGGCAGGAAACGGGCCGGTAAACCTTACTTTTTTCGAAAGTGAATTTTAAAGGCGCGTTTCATCAGTTTTGATATTCGTTTTTATCGGTTAAAAATCAACGTTTACACCAAAGGTAAACGTGCGTGAGCGCGGGTATGACCCAAAGTCAAGGCCCGGCGTAGGGTAACTCCCACTGGTTTCGCGGGTACTTACCTCAGGATCGAGACCGGTATAATTGGACAGAACAAACAAGTTTCCACCGGTTACATAAAACCGTACCCTGTCAATTGCTACTTTTTGTGTTAAAGCCCCGGGCAATGTATACCCCAGGGTGAGGGTATTCAGGCGTAAAAAGTCATTTTTTTCGATGTAATGAGAAAGCAACACATTCATTTCGTAATACGGCAAATGGGTTTGTGCCTCTGCATTCAATGCATTTAAGGCATCTGGTGAAGTAACGGGCACCAGGTTACCGGCTGCATTCACTTCGTATACTTTGTAGGCATCACGAACTACATCCAAACGGTTTGCACCCAGGGTGTAATCTTTTCCGGCTGAGCCGTTCAGGGCTTTGTTCACATTAAGTACCTTTCCACCCAGGGCATACACAAAGTTGGCATTCATATCAAAGCCTTTCCAGGTGGCGCTTAGGGCAAATCCACCGGTATGTTTGGGGGTAGTTTGGCCCAGTTCGGTTACATCGTCTTCATTAATAAAATGGTCCCCATTGGCATCCTTAATTTTCAAGGCTCCAGGAAACACATCATATAAGGTTACAAAAAGTGGATTTCCATTTTCATCGGTCCGTTTGATGGGTTGTCCCTGCTCGTTGTACAGGTAATTTCCATCGGCATCCTTCTCATAATCATAGGCCTGCACTTTCCCTGAAAACGGGTTGGGGTAGTTGTTGGTAATTTGCATCGAATAATAGGGTATCCCCTCCTTTAAAGTATAGGTATAGTCGCCTGTGGCTTCATCCACCGTATAGTTAAAATCGTCAGGGGTATAGTACTTTTCCGAAACATAGGCCCTTATCGTTCCTACGGGTTTTCCCTTTTCAAAAAGGAATTCGTTTTGTGGCTGCCGTATCGAACCGGCCCACCCTGAGGAGTAATCCGTCAGGAATTGGTCGTCCAGTTCATCAATGTTGCTTTGGTTGTAATTGTAGGTTCCGGAAACAGAAAACGTAAAATCCTGGCGACGTACCACATCCACCGAAACGCCTACTTCCACCCCGTGGTTGGAGGTACGGCCAATGTTTTGAAATTCGTTATCGTAACCGGTTTGATCGGGACTTTGAGGAACCTGCCCCAACAAGTCTTTGGTATAGTTTGAGTAAAGGTCAAGGTTAACGTTTACCCTGCTGTTGAGCACATTCATATCCACCCCAATATTCCGTGAAACCGTGGTTTCCCACTTTAAATCAGGATTGGGCATGGTACCTTTGTTTTCCGTAATTTTTTCGCCGTTGTTGGCATACGATATGTCAAACAGGTCGTTCCAGGCATAATACGGAATGCGGTCCATCCCCGATTCTCCATACGTTATGCGCAGTTTTAAGTTATCCAGCCAACCATTGGTGCTTTCCATAAAAGGTTCTTCCGAGATACGCCAGGCCGCTGCAGCAGCCGGAAAGTACCCCCACCGGTTGTTCGGGGCAAAGTTGGAGGATTCATCCGCCCGAATGGATGCCGTAAACAAATACCGGTCTTTAAACGCATAATTTACCCTGCCAAACAAAGAAAAGGTGGTACTTTCCACCCCAATGGTATTGGAGAAATCAAAATTTTCT
>JAUIMD010000386.1 GCA_030433225.1 Bacteroidia bacterium | reverse complement strand
AGGAGTAAACGGGCCGTTTAAATAAGGAGACAGCGTGGTTAAGTCGATTTCAATCACCTGATCAAAATATTTTTCCGGTTGTGCATACACTGCATCGTCTCCGGTAAGGTGCTCGGCCACCACATCGGCCAGCTCTACCACATCGGCCCTATCCGTTGCTTTTAAATAGCGACGCATGGAATCATCGTACCCAAAAGTGGAAGTAGTGGCCCCAATTTCGGCCCCCATGTTACAGATGGTACCTTTCCCGGTGGCTGAAAGGTTTTTCGCCCCTTCACCAAAATATTCAACAATGCATCCGGTTCCCCCTTTTACGGTCAGAATTCCGGCTACCTTCAAAATCACATCTTTCGCAGAGGTCCAGCCATTTAATTTACCGGTCAGTTTTACACCAATCAGTTTCGGGAATTTCAATTCCCATGGCATACCGGCCATCACATCAACGGCATCCGCTCCACCAACACCCACGGCAACCATTCCCAGGCCACCGGCATTCACAGTGTGCGAATCTGTCCCAATCATCATTCCACCCGGAAAAGCGTAATTCTCCAGCACCACCTGGTGAATAATACCGGCTCCCGGTTTCCAGAATCCAATTCCATATTTGTTACAAACCGAACTTAAAAAATTAAAGACCTCATTGTTCTTGTTTAAGCCTTCCTGCAAATCTTTATCGGCACCAATTTTTGCCTGAATAAGGTGATCGGCATGGGCGGTTGAAGGAACAGCCACTTTAGCTTTACCCGCCTGCATAAACTGCAGCAAGGCCATTTGCGCCGTTGCATCCTGCATAGCCACACGGTCCGGAGCAAAATCCACATAGGATGCTCCTCGCTCAAAACTCTGCGATGCATTTCCATCCCACAGGTGAGCATACAATATTTTCTCAGCTAAAGTCAACGGTTTTCCCACCACTTTTCGGGCAGCAGCAATACGCTCCGGATAACGGGCATAAACCTCCTTAATCATTTCTATATCAAAAGCCATAGTACACGTTTTAGTTAAAACCAATTCAAATATAAAAGAGAAAACCAAAGGATTGAAGGACAATCAGCACATTATACCTTCAACACTTTGGCATTCTCCTAAAAGTACGAAATATTTTCATGACACCCTAGAAACAGGACTGCCAGATTCCACCTCACTACCTACTTAATTCCCCAACGGGAGGGGCGAATTTGGTTAAGTTTATACCTACAACCGCTTTTTTATATTCTTCTACATTTGGAATACGCCCCAAAATAGCCGACAACACCACCACAGGAGTTGAAGCAAGCAAAGATTCTCCTTTCTTACGCTCAGAATCTTCTACCACCCTGCCCTGAAAAAGGCGTGTAGATGTAGCCATAACCGTATCTCCTTTTGCTGCTTTTTCCTGGTTACCCATACAAAGGTTACAACCGGGCCGCTCCAAATACATCATGTTTTCATATTCCGTACGTGCTTCACTTTTGGGCAACAAATCACTAAAGGTAAAGCCGGAATATTTTTGAAGCACATCCCAATCGCCTTCTTTCTTAAGTTCATCAATAATATTGTAGGTTGGAGCCGCAACCACAAGCGGGGCATGAAATTTTACCTCACCCTGTTCTTTTTCCAGGTTTTTAAGCATCTGCGACACAATTTTCAAATCCCCTTTGTGCACCATACAGGAACCCACAAACCCTAAATCCACGGCTTTTGTGCCTTCATAATACGAAAGTGCCCGTATGGTATCGTGCGTATATCGCTTGGATACATCTTCGTTATTCACATCCGGATCGGCGATCATTGGCTCCACAATGGCATTTAAATCCACCTCAAACTCGGCATAATATTTAGCATTTGTATCGGGTGCCAACGCAGGTTTTATTCCGGTTTTAATTTCCTGAATTCTGGCATTTGCCTTATCAATTAATCCTTGAAGAACCTGTTTCTCATTGTCCATCCCTTTTTCAATCATTATTTGGATTCGCCCTTTAGCAATTTCCAATGATTCAATTAAGGTATCGTCTTCAGAGATGCAAATGGAAGCTTTCGCCTTCATCTCCGCAGTCCAATCGGTGAACGTAAATGCCTGATCGGCAGGCAGTGTTCCAATATGCACTTCAATAATTCTTCCCTGAAATACATTTTCTCCACCAAAAGCCTTCAACATTTGCGATTGCGTAGCATGCACCACATCACGAAAATCCATGAACTCCTGCATTTCCCCTTTGAAGGTTACTTTTACAGATTCAGGGATAGGCATGGTTGCCTCACCTGTAGCCAATGCCAGCGCAACTGTTCCGGAATCGGCACCAAATGCAACCCCCTTAGACATTCGCGTGTGCGAATCTCCACCAATAATAATAGACCAATCATCTACAGTAATGTCATTCAACACTTTGTGTATCACATCCGTCATAGAATGATACACCCCTTTAGGATCACGAGCGGTTATTAAACCAAAGTCGTGCATAAACTTCATTAAACGAGGAATGTTAGCCTGCGCTTTCTTATCCCAAACAGATGCGGTATGACAGCCCGACTGATACGCTCCATCCACAATGGGCGAAATTATTGTTGCCGCCATAGACTCTAATTCCTGCGATGTCATCAGGCCTGTTGTATCCTGCGAACCTACAATATTCACTTCCACACGCACATCAGAACCGGCGTGCAACGTTTTACCGGGCGTAACACCCACTGCATTTTTATTGAATATCTTCTCTACCGCTGTTAATCCTTGCCCCGGGTGCGAAACTTCTTTAGAAGGAGCATATACCGGAGGAATTTCCACCCCTAAGGTTTCGGCTGCAAATGTTTGGAGTTTTTTACCAAACACCACTGCGTACGAACCTCCAGCCTTAATAAATTCAACTTTTTGTGGAGTAAGAGACGCCGAAATATCAATCAGTTCCTCGGCACCTTTATATAACTTTTTTGTCTTTGTATTTATGGTGAGTACAGTACCCGTTTCAACGGAATATACCTGTTCTAAAACCGGATCTCCGTTCTCGTCTACCACAACATTTCCGGCCTCATCTTTTTTCTTCACCCAGTTTTTAAGGTCGATACCAATACCCCCGGTAACCCCCACCGTAGTTAAAAAAATTGGCGAAATACCGTTTGTACCAGCAACTATAGGTGCAATGTTAATGAACGGCACATAGGGACTTGCCTGTTTTCCTGTCCACAATGCTACGTTATTTACTCCCGACATACGAGAAGAGCCTACCCCCATCGTTCCCTTCTCGGCAATTAACATCACCCTTTTATCGGGATGCTGTTTTTTCAGCGCCGTAATTTCATCCTGAGCT
>JAUIMD010000385.1 GCA_030433225.1 Bacteroidia bacterium | reverse complement strand
GCAGTGTAAAAACATACCTGATTCTCTAAACGTATTAAATCTGCCATTATGGATACAATCTTACATAAATTAAAATCGGCATCGGGCGTATTGCTCATGTTGGCGTTGTTCTTAGCGGTTGGGTGTAAGGAAGATGCTATTGAATATCCGGAGCCGGTTGTTTACATGACCTTTGACGAAAAACTGGCCTATGTAAACGAAGAGCTCAGCTTTAAAAATTTATCCGAGTATTCCACCGCCTATCAATGGGATTTTGGGGACGGTACAAGTTCTACCGAAATGCATCCCACGCACACCTACACCCAAGCAGGTGAGTTTACCATTACCTTAACGGGTAGCGGCGATGGCGGTGAGAAAAAAGAAAAATTTACCATCGTTATAGCACAACAAACACTGGTTGGAAACTGGAGCCTGGCGAATGCAGTGGTAGAAGAAGTTGAGCTGCCGGATGCTGTTGGAACTTTTAAGGTGACAGATGCTACCAATTATTCGGCCACCTTTTTGCATGGAAATGATAAAGGCACAGCAAAAGGAACCTACACACTCATGGATGGAATATTTCTTTCCAACATTGATGGTAAGGTTGCCATTACGAACGGAACAAGTGCCTCGGGAACAAGTAAACAAATTTTATGGGAAACCGAGATTTTTTGTGCGAAAAACACTTACAATGCCTACGTAAAGTATGGGCTGGGCATTGATAAGCCGCAAATATCCATCGTTGGTCGATACATGTACCTCACCGGAAATGGCGGTAAAACCGTATTAAAATATCAAAAAGACTGAGGCCTTGTGCCACGGTAATTACCTATTGAAAGAAGGAAGGGGTGTCAGAAATGGCACCCTTTTTTTATGGCACAGGGTCGTACCCGTGACCACCCCACGGATGACAACTGGCAATGCGTTTCACTGCAAGCCAAAATCCCTTGAGAGGACCATGTTTTTTTACCGCCTCAATGGCGTATGTTGAGCAGGTAGGGGTGTAACGGCACGCCTTGGGCAGCATGGGAGAAATGGCATATTTGTAAATGGTAAATAGTAAAATAAGCACCTGCGAAAACAGGTACCTGATGCCACGTGTTATGCTTTTAACCACCTCCATTTACTTTCTGGTTAAGCTTGTTTAAGCGTTTAAACGTTGAAATCAGCTTTTGTTCAATTGTGTGGAAGTCCAGTATTTTTGGGGCAATGTAATTAAAGGCAATTTGCATGGGGGCAACCTCCAGCCGGTGTTTATTCAGGCGGTAGGCTTCCCGAATACGGCGTTTTGCCGTGTTTCGGTCGGTTGCGTTTTTAAACCGTCGTTTCGATACCGAAATAAGCACCTGCGACCCCTCCTTTTGAATGGGGTCGGAATAGGTCACAAAAAAAGGAAAAGCCACAAATGACTTTCCCTCTTTGTATAACTTGTCGATGGTTGTTTTTCCTTTTAAACGTTCACTTTCTTTGAAAGTAAACCGGTCATTGCTCGTCATTTTCCGTACGGCAGCAACAGTTATTTGCTGCTTTTTTGTTTTTTATTGTATTCCGTAATAAACTGAGAGAGCGCCATAGTCATGGACGGTGCCTGTGGGTTTGGTGCTGCAATATCCAGGCGCAGTCCGGCATCGGCAACTGCTTTTGCAGTGCTGGACCCAAAGGCTGCAATCATGGTGTTGTTTTGCTTAAACAACGGAAAGTTTTTGTGCAGTGACGCAATTCCCGAAGGACTGAAAAATACCAGTACATCGTAGTTTACGTTGGCCAGGTCCGACAAATCACTGCTTACGGTTTTGTACATGATGGCCTTGGTGTATTTGTACCCATTGGCATCCAGCAACATGGGAATTTCAGGCTTGTGTACATCCGACAGGGGCACAATGTACTTCTCATTTTTGTGCTTCTGCATCACCTCCATCAGGTTCTCGAATTTACCGGTACCGTAAAAAATCTTGCGTTTGCGGTATACAATGTATTTCTGCAGGTAAAAAGCAGTGGCTTCCGAAATACAGAAATACTTCATGGTATCGGGAACGGTGATTTTTAAATCGTTACAAATTCTAAAGTAATGATCAATTGCGGTACGACTGGTGAAGATTACCGCGGTGTGTTCCAGAATATTTATTTTTTGCGCCCTGAAATCTTTTGAGCTAACTCCCTCCACCTGTATAAACGGACGGAAATCAATTTGAACGCCTAATTTGTCTTCTAATTCGTGGTAGGGGGATTTTTCAGTAGCCGGAGCGGGTTGTGAAACGAGTATGGTTTTTATCTTCATGCAGCTTCGTATTCGTTTATATCATAGCATTTAGCCCGTATTTAAATACTACCAATACAGGCAAAATTTCAAGGGTACAAAGATATAAAATCAAATAGAACAACGATGCAACATCTTTTAAAAAAATGTAAAACAAGCGGAGGGAAATCATCACCAGGTACAATATCATGAGTACCAGCCCGCTATAAATGGCTGCGGTTTGAATTCCAAAGTGGTTTACATAGGTGAGAACAAGGTTAATGGGAAACAGCAATAACCCAATAATAATGTTAATAAGCAGGTAGCTTTGAATGATGAGGGAACTGTGTGATTTGTCCAAAAAAATGTACCGTATTACCAATGAATACGCCAGGTATTTCACCAGCATAAAGCCAGCAATCATGGCGAGGGTAATCAAAAATATCGTGTAGTCGATATTTTTTCCGATGAAATTAAAAATGTTGATGGCAAAAATGGAGAACGACAGCAAGGCAAACATGGAAAAAACGGAAAAGGACGATACCTGTGACTTTATTGGGGCTGAGAAGAAACTTGCCCGATCTTTTCCGTGAACGACCACCTGTGTTTTGTTTTTCAGGAAAATAGGATTGTTGTTCCAGGCCATCCACAATAAAAAAATACTAACCAATTGCATTATGGTTATCCAGTTGGGGCTAAAATTGTGTTTGCCCGGAATTACGGAGAACCCAACTGCCTCTACATACCGTGGCCCTTCGCTGAGTGCTTCGAAAAAAACGGTTGGGATGGAGGTTAGCAACGGCATGTTCACCAGGTTTTATTCTTTTAATGTGTTAGGGCATGTCCGCGAAATCGCGCGAGTTTTGTGGCCAGTGCGAGGGGGCACTTAATTTGTGCAGTACTTCCTTTGGCGTAGCCGCCACATCCCACATTTGTACATGCAGGGGGCGCATAAATTTTTCATCGACCGAACGTTGAAACAATTCAAAAAGCGGATCAAAATAATTTCGAGTATTCAGAAAAATAACGGGAACAAAGATCGAGCCCAACTTTTTCATACTCAGTACCTCCATG
>JAUIMD010000384.1 GCA_030433225.1 Bacteroidia bacterium | reverse complement strand
AACTTTACCGAACGTGGTTTCGGTATCCGTGGTGCCAAGGGTGTTTCGGATCGTGGCAATACGGCTGCGTCGCAATTGAAGCCCGGCGATATCGACTGGGAATATATCTTTGGAACTTTGGGTGTTCGTTGGATGCACACGGGTGGAATTTTTGCTGCCCTTTCTGAAACGGCTGCTGAAACCGTTATTGAGGCCGTAAAAATTGCTAAAAAATACGGTACCATCGTTTCGTACGATTTGAACTACCGTCCCTCATTATGGAAAGCCATTGGTGGCGAGGCAAAAGCACAGGAAGTAAACCGCGAAATTGCCAAATACGTAGATGTAATGATTGGGAACGAAGAAGATTTTACCGCCTGCTTAGGTCTTGAAATTGAAGGTAACGACGAAAACCTGACGGAATTGGACATTGCCGGTTACAAAGGCATGATTCAATCTGCGGTGAAAGCATTCCCTAATTTCCAGGTAATTGCAACGACTTTGCGTACCGTTAAATCGGCTACCGTTAATTCATGGGGTGCAATCTGCTATGCGGAAGGAGAGATTCATGAAGCAATCCACCGTGAAGATTTAGAAATTATGGACCGCGTGGGTGGAGGCGACAGTTTCGCTTCAGGCCTTATTTACGGTTTTCTTGAGTTTAACGATGGAGCAAAAGCCGTTGAGTACGGTGCTGCACACGGTGCTTTGGCGATGACCACACCGGGCGATACCACCATGGCAACCCTGTCTGAAGTAGAGAAAATCATTGGTGGAGGTTCTGCCAGAGTTGATCGCTAATCCTAAGTTTATCCATTTAAAAAACTAAAAATGGCACGTTTTAAAAGATTACATACTTTAAATACATTAATTGACAACGGGGTAGTTCCCTTGTTTTTCCATTCGGATGCCGAGATTGTAAAAGGCGTAGTAAAGGCCTGTTACGAGGGTGGCGCCCGCACGTTTGAGTTTACCAACCGCGGCGATTATGCCCACGAAGTGTTTGCCGAGGTAAACAAATGGGCGGCCAAAGAATGCCCTGATATGATTATGGGTGTTGGTTCTGTGGTAGATGCAGGAACTGCAGCCTTATACATTCAGTTGGGAGCCAACTTTATTGTATCCCCATCCTTAAAAACAGACATTGCCCCGGTAGTGAACCGTAGAAAAATTCCGTGGTTACCCGGATGTGCAACGTTAACTGAAATAAGTTTGGCCGAGGAACTGGGCGTGGAAATTGTAAAGATTTTCCCGGGAGCTGAAGTGGGCGGACCTGCTTTTGTTAAGGCCATTAAAGGCCCATGTGCATGGACCAGCATTATGCCTTCAGGCGGTGTAGCACCTACTGAAGAAAGCATTAAGTCCTGGTTTGAAGCCGGGGTATCCTGCGTGGGCATTGGCTCGCAATTGACTCCAAAAGACGTAATTGCCAACAAAGACTGGAACTTTATTACCGAAAAAGTGAAGTTCGCCATCAGCATTGCAAAAAAGTACATATAAGCGCGAAAGTACCGCTAAAACAAACGGGAAGCAGACCTGGTCTGACTTCCCGTTTTCATTAACCAAAACCTACTCCCAATCGGGCATAGTAGCATTTAAAAATAATTCTTCCCGGTTAAAAAGGTACACTCCATCTTCTTCGTCCGGGTTGATGTCCTGAAATAAAATTTTGTGCACTTCCTTTCCGTCACTCGCTGTATTCACAAAAATTACCCTGGCTTCATCCGGCGATATTCGTGGATCCAAATCCAGTGTACCGTCCTCTTTTTGCCTTGAAATGTCCACAATCTGGCGGGTTTCGAAATAATAGATGTACAAGCGTGTGTTTAGTTGCCGGTAATAGTCATTTTCTATTCCGGAAATGTCCCGGGTAAACAGTAAAAACTTTTTATCAACCGAGATGTTGAGTCCGCCGGCAGCTCCTTTAATTCCACTAATAATTTTATCGCGTTCAAAACCTTTTACATCAATGGTAAAAATGGATGCTTCATACCCTTTGGCATTGTTGGTTTTCAGGGCAATTAAGGTACCATCCTGACTCCAGTCGCACTCACTAATGAAAGATCCGTCTGCTGTTTCATAAATTTTTTCCAAACCTGTGCCGTTAATATGTACCGTATACAAGGTTGTAAAGTGTGGGTACAACAGTTGTCCACCATCCGGCGACCAGGAGTAGTCCAGTTCGGCATCATTAAACCCTTTTACTGCCAGAGATGTTACCTGCATTTGCTGTGAACCATCGGGGTTCATCGTAAATAAATGGGTCTCCATATCTACGGATTTTAAAAAGGCAATTTTACCGGTCAAGGGATGTTTTCTGGGCCGCCAGCAGTTTTCATCGGAGGAAGTTAACTGCACCTCGTCTCCCTGCCCATTAGCGGAATAAATGACATTTTTTCCATCCACATTACGCACAAACAGGAAGCGGTTGTTTTGCACATTTGAACTTTTAAACGTGTGTGTAACACTCCAAACATCTTCATTAATTCCATCATTAGCACTTACCTGCCAATAATACCGGGTTCCCATAGTTAGGTTGGTAAGTGTGTATGTGGTGTCTTTTAAGTTGTTAATTTCCAACACATCCGAAGTACGGTCGTTACGAATTCTTATTGCGTAGGCAAGCGTGTCATTTTCCGGGTCAGCACCGCTCCATACCAGGGTTACATGGAGTGGCGCGTTTTCGTCTCCATCCAACGGGAAAATGAGTTGCGGAGCGTGAGGACTGCGGTTACCGGCTGTTTCCACCTCCAGCTCAAATACCACACTTACCTCCAAATCGCTGGCAACCGTGGCGGGCTTAAATGCGGTCAAAAAACCATCTTTTATGGCACTTACCGAATAGTCACCCGTTTCCACCCGGGCAAATAAAAATTCACCTGCTTCGTTGCTAAAAACGGTATTATTGGAAGGGGTTAATGTCACTTTTGCATGGGTTACCGGCGCAAATGTACCGGCGTCCACTACCTTTCCGGTAATGGTGCCTGAGCCGCTAAACCCTATGGTATCCTCTTTGCAGGAATACAGCATTAGCGCAGCGAGCAGGCTATATAGAAGTATTTGTTTCATAATGGTAGTGAATTTAGATTAACGTTTTCCGATGTAAAATTGGAGTCCAAGACCAAAACGCCAGTAATAGTCGTCGCGGGAGCCTTGCACCATGGCATCCAGTTCATCGGTGAAAGTGAGGTTTTGCTCCCCGAAAATTTTCAAAGAAACACCCTGAGCGGGATAAAACTCAAATCCTAACCCATATTGCAGTTTAAATGCAAACCGTTCAAACTCATGGTAGCCAATTGCACCGGGCCCACCGTACACATA
>JAUIMD010000383.1 GCA_030433225.1 Bacteroidia bacterium | reverse complement strand
CGATCTTTACCCGGCGAAGTTTCGTTGGCAATGGACCAAATGATGGAACTGGCACGGTTATAATCTCTGTTAATAAGCTCGGTATATTGCTTTTTGGCTTTCTCAAATACCTTGGGATTTCCCCACTGAATGCCCCAGTACAAAGGCAATTCTTCCCACAATAAAATTCCCTTTTTATCGGCCAGGCGCACAATGTTTTCCTGGTGTGGGTAGTGTGCCAAACGTAAAAAGTTGCAACCCAATTCTTCTGCCCAGTTTAGCATAAGTTCTGCATCATCCATGGAGCTGGCTCGATCGCGCCGTAAGGGGTTTTCATCGTGCAGGCAAATTCCTTTTAAAAATATGGGTTCACCGTTCAGCAGCAACTGACGCCCTTTGGTTTCGATGGTTCTAAATCCTATTTCATCGCTGATTTGATCATCTCCAGCTTTGAGATTTATGGCGTAAAGCTTGGGCGAGTCAGGTGACCATAAACTTAGTTTCCTGGTTTCAACGGTGAATTGTGCGGTTCCGTCGGCTTGTAGGGTCGCCGACTTTTGAATGTTTAGTTCCGGAATGCTGATTTCAACCTGAGCGGGCATTTCGTCTCCGGTCAGTTCAACTTTTACCTGGATGCGTCGGTTCTTTTCCTCGAGGCTGGATTTATCCAACGAAATAAAATAATTGTTGATGAAGGTTTTGGGAACCTCAATTAGCTTTACGTCACGCGTGATGCCCCCATGGTTAAACCAGTCGGTTACTTTGGAAGGAATAAAGTCGGCTTCCCGGGAGTTATTTACACCAATGATTAGAAAGTTGTCGGTCTCTTTCAGGTATTTGGTTACCTCGAAGCAATAGGGCGTAAATCCACCTTCGTGTTTTCCCAGTACTTTCCCGTTAATGGTTACCGTACTGATATAATTTGCCGCACCCACATACACAAAATACCTTTTCTCTTGCTGGAGTTGAGGCACATCAAAGGTTCTTCGCAACCAAATGCTGCCTTCGTAATATTGCAGTTCGGGCTTTTGTGCATCCCAGGCGCCGGGTACCCACAGGGTTTGCGCATCGTCAAAGCTGTATTCCACCCGGTCCGATTTGTCTTTTGGTTTGCTGTTACGGTACAGGGGCATAAAGCCAATGTTGCCGGTTTCGTATAAATCCAGTACGTATTTCCACTTTCCATTTAACGAGGTGAACGTTCGGTTTTGGGTGTTCGAAATAAAAATTTCCTGCGCCTTTGTTAACGGGGCTAAAAGTAAGGAGCACACCAGAACCAAGCTAAACATGAATTTCTTAAGCATAGATGCCATCATAAGGAATTTGATTTTTTGTTACAATCCGTAAAAATAATCAATTGGTGGAAATGTAGTATCCAATTTTAGGCTGGAATCCGCTCCTTTTCAGCAACCTTGGTATTCCAGGCAAAATACTTACATTTAATGCTGCAATTTTGGTTTTGCAATGGAATATTTACGAACGTTTGCACGCTTATGTCCCAATTAATAACAATACTTACCTGCACCTATCCGCACGAAGCGCACCTTGCCAGAGGCGTTTTGGAGGCCGGCGGTATTGCAGTGGCACTGCAAGATGAATTAACAGTTCAGGTGCATGGGTTCTATTCCAATGCCATTGGTGGAATTAAAGTGCAAGTGCCAGAAAATGATGTGGAAGCAGCCCTTGAAATTTTAAAGGAGGGGGCCTTTATAACTGCTGAAAATGCGCATGACAAAGTAACAATAACCAAAGTGCCTTTTCAAAAAGGAATGGATAAACACGTTTGCCCATTTTGTAAGTCGAGCAACATAGCCAAAATTCGTGAACCTAATTTTTTAGTGCTTTTTCTGTACTTTTTCCTGGGTCTCTTATTTCCCATTTTTAAAGCTGGTTACCAATGTTTTGATTGTGAAAAACAATGGAAATATGAAAAATAGGACAACATCACAGTAGTCTGACTCAATTAGTCCCAGACCATTCCTGCCATGTGGCACTACTTACTTTAGTTGGAATAAAGAAAAACTTAGCGGTAAACCATTTTAATGCTTAAACCCATTTGGGCAGACCAACCTTCTTTATCGGTGAGGCTTACAAAAAAGTGGTAATCTCCTTCATCAAACTTTCCTTCACCGTTTTGGCCGTCTACCTCGAAAGTGATGTTGGTGGTGAATTCTGTTTGGCCCTCGGGAATGTCAAAATCCTGAATAATCACGTAAGGGTTTACCGGAATTTTGTCTTCATCCTGGTTGCATGCGTTTACCTCCGTGCTGTGCGAATGGTGATCAAAATTGTTGTGGATATCCACAGAATAAGAACCCAGCTCCACATTATCTGAAAATTTTAAGCGCATGGTAAACGGTTCGCCAAAGTATAGGGTGTCACAATTCACGGGAAATGCGCCGGGAAAATCGATGCTGATTTTAGGTTTTTCTGTATCAATATTCTTGCTTTTTTCACACGACAACAAAAGGAAGGTCGCGAAAGTGAAAATGGCGAAAAGGATAGTTTTATTCATGTTTTAAAAATTAAAATCTGGCCAACCAAAGTCGGCTGGCCAGATACAAAGTTAATCTTCCAGCTCAATATGGCCAGAAACAATTTTTTCATTTCCCTCAGAGTCTGCAATAACAACTTCCACGTGGTATTCGCCAAGGGGAGCAGCCGCATCAATGGTGATGGTTTTGTTTACGGTAGCTGTCGTAAGTCCTGCAAAATTTTCGGTAAACGCATCATCAATCAGTTTAAACTCATCTTCTTCGTTTCCGCTCTCTGGTTCACTGTGTATCTCAATGCTGTAGCTGGCCAATGTGCCGTGTTCTACGCTGGCATTAAATGAGATCGGGAAACTACCCGCGGCTTTAGAAGCATCGTGCTCTCCACCGTTTACCACAAAGTTTTCTACCGCAATGTTGGAGACGGCTTCCAGTACCTCCAGCTCCCCTTCGTACATTACCTGGTTTCCTTCCATATCCACCACAATAAAATGCAGGTGGTATTCGCCGGGTTCTGCAGTGGCAGCAATGTCAATGTGTTTGTGAAACGTGGCATTTTTTAACCCGTAAAAACCTTCCACATAGGTAGAGTCAAATTCCCACTCATCCTCATGGTGGTGGCCTTCTTCTTCACCTTCGGGGTGGATTTCTACTAAGATATATTCAATTTTTCCTTCGGCCACAATCTCGGCTTCCATGTGCATGTCACCGCCCTGGGTGGCGGTTTGACCATTGGGGTCATCGTGCCCGGTACCATAAACGATACTGATAATTTGAGGCTTGGCAATTTCTGTTTCATCTTTACAGGCCGAAAAAAATGCAGCTACTGAAAC
>JAUIMD010000382.1 GCA_030433225.1 Bacteroidia bacterium | reverse complement strand
TGGATTACCTTTGGCGTATTGACTGTGATTATGACGTTGATAAATTTTGGAATTTACACCGAGGGCGATGAAATGTTTGCTCTTTTGTTAAAACCCCTCACGCGCCAGTTTTTAATTGAAGGAAACATTATTAATGGCTACCTCATTGCCTACCTATCGTTAAACATGTTGTGGGTACACATACCTGTATTGTTGGTAATTGTAACGGCGGATTTGGTTTCTGGTGAAATGGATAGCGGAACTATTCGCAACTTGCTGTGCAGTACATGGACCCGAACGCAGTGGATGTTGGCTAAACTGTTAGCGGCCTATATTTACATTTTGGTATTTATGCTGTTTGCCGGTGTTGTAATGCTTTTACCGGCTACCCTGATATTTGGAACCGGTGATTTAATTGTGTTTTACAATGGCCTGCAGGTGATCGTAAATGAAGAGGTCTTTCCAAAATTTATATTTTCACTGGCGTACGGTATGTTGGGCATGGTCACCTTTGCTTCCGTTTCCATTATGTTTTCTGTATTATTGAAAAACTCCCTGGCTGCCATATTAGCTTCCCTGGGCGTATTAATTGTTTCCACCATGTTGCAAACCTTTGCTTTTGGTTTGTTTGAGTCGTGGAAACCCTTGCTGTTTACCTACCACATGGCGCAGTGGCAGCAAATTTTTGTGCAGGAGGTGAACCTGCAGAAGTTGGGTGTTTCAGCCTTAGTTTTACTGGTGCACCTGGTGGTAGTGAATACCGTTTCTATTGTTCAGTTTAATCGAATGAAAATAACGCAATGATGCATTTGATCCATTTTCCACATTCCTTAAAAGGAAGGCATTGCCTGGCCATTTTATTAGTTTGCTTTGCTTTGGTGGAGGTGAAAGCACAACAGCTACCGGAAATTTTTAATACCCTGCTACAGCGGGATACCGCCTTTACTGAGCTACAATGCAAAATTGGAATTCAGGTGCAATTGCCCGGTTTGAGCATGCCCGATAAAACGGTGTCTGTGGTTATGCATAAAAACGAGGATATTCGCATTGAAGGCGACGGCCTTATGCTGATACCCAGAAGGGGGTTAGTGGGGCAGTACCAGGCTATTTTAGAAACGCCTTGCCAGGCCATTCCTCTTCAGGAAACCCCGGATACCCTCATTTATAAATTGGTATCGCTCGACCCGGAAAGCGATTGGGTAACGGTGGATTTTACCCTTTCCGCCTCCAATGCGCTGGTGCATCAAATGGATGTGGTGACGCGTGAAAACGGCACGTTTCATATCCACCACGACTATGCTGGCGAAACGAATAGCTTTCCGGCCAAAACCACCATATCTTTTGAAGCCTTGCCCATGAAGCTGCCCTTGCGTTTTATTGCACAAAATGATGAAACCAACCAGTTGTTTAACGGAGATGAACCCATAGCGGGAAAAGTGATATTGACTTATTCAGATGTGGTGGTAAAATAGTTGGTTGTGTTGCAGTATTTTTCTAGTTTCGGGTATGTGCAAGTCTTTTATACAGGGTAATGCTGACCAGTCCTTTTTTAAATTGATGGATTTCGGCATACGCATTGTCCAGTTGTTCCAACTCCTCATCGCTCAGGTTGTACACGTTCGAATAAAAAGCGAATTCCTGATGCTTAAAATAGGGAAATTCACGGGTGTCGTTGGCCAAATCCACTTCACTAATTTTTACACTGTTTGGAAAAAACGTGCCACACTGTTCCACGGGTATGTTGTGTTCATCCATATAATGTATGGCTTCCCGGCGTAGCTCGAAATACGTTACATGCGCCAGGGAAGCACTCCATCCCTGTGCTATGTGGCGCGGATACACCCAAAGGTTTCCGGTAAGCAAACTTAGCGACAGTAGTACGTATCCTAATTTTTTACGCTGCGTATATTCCTTTAATATATAAACTGCCAGGCACGTGGTACCTATAAAAAAAGGAATAAAATACCGGTGTCCGAATGCATTGGTAGAAATAAGCGAGGTTATGGTTACGGCGAAAATGGAGGTGACGGATAGCAGCAGCAATTCCCGGATGCGTGGGTTTTTCCATACGCCGGGTTTAAAAAGAGAAATTCCTACAAACAACAGTAACAGGTATCGCCCGAAATCTGCAAGTCGATTGCCCAACACCAAAACGTTGCGTAAAAATTCAGGCAAGGTGGCGTACCTCCATAGTTCGGCCCAGGGAGAATCAGGATGTGCCTGTAACCATCCTTTGGTGGCAAGTCTCCATGCAACAAATATCACTGCCGGTAATGCACCAACCGCATAGGCTGCCAGGTTTTTAAAGGAGAAAAAGCTTTGTAAAGTCTGTTTGCGAAGCACAACGTGGCGCAGAAAATCAAACAGAAACACCCCAAAACAAAGCATCATTCCACGGAAGAAAACAATGCCCAAAAATGCCAAAGCAATGGCCTTTTGAATGTGTTTTTGAGAAAAAATGCTATTGATGGCCCAGAGAAAAAAGTAGTTTTGTATAATTTCCGGACTAACATGAACCAGTTCCGCAGATATTGTGGGGTCGGCCAGCACCAGAAAAAACATTAACCAGCGCCATTTTGCATCCTCAAAAAAGTGGGTGGAAAGTTGATACACCTGCACTAAAAAGCCCAACACAAAGGGCCACATCATCAGGTGACTTACCCACAAACTTTTCCCGAATAACTTCCAGCCAATGGCCTGAATCATTCCTATAAAAGGAGGATGACCGGGATCGAAACTATCGGGCATCGTCCAGTTAAAGGGTGAATGTTCGTAGAGGTATCCACCCATTTTTCCCACAAAAAGTACATTGTCCCAAAACAAGCCAAGGTTGCGGGATAAAAAGAGCACTGCGATGGATAAGGCCACCAGAACAAGGTACTCCCTTTGCTTAATGCTGTGTAATGAATGGATGGTGTTTACAGATTTCTGACACGTTTTTCCCAGTTCCAGGCCGAAAGCAAGGTTTCATCAAGGGTGTGTTCTGCCTGCCATCCTAGCTCTTTGTTTCCTTTTTCGGTGTCTGCGTAAATTTTTTCTATATCACCGGCCCGTCGTCCTACAATTTTGTAGTTGAGCTTTACGCCGGTTACCTTTTCAAAGGAGTGCACAATTTCTAAAACCGAAACTCCCTGGCCTGTACCTACGTTGAAAAACTCGTAATTGTTGGCGGCTTTTTCCTCGAACAAACGGTTTAAGGCAAAAACATGGGCTACGGCTAAATCCACCACATTAATGTAGTCACGTATGCAGGATCCGTCAGGAGTGTTGTAATCGTCTCCAAATACACTTAACTCCTTGCGCAACCCGGCTGCAGTTTGTGTTATAAAAGG
>JAUIMD010000381.1 GCA_030433225.1 Bacteroidia bacterium | reverse complement strand
GGTTCAGGTGGTTGCCCTCTTCATCGGTAACCGTTAAGGTATGTTTGCCCAAGGTTGGATACACCGCCCATTGATGCTTATACGTGGTTGATCCCAGGTAATTCCCGTCCATATGCCAAAACAACTGCCGGCCCCCTCCGCCTGCCACTTCAAAAATTACGCTCCCCTTCTCTCCTCCAAAATCTTTGGGTACGTAAACATATGGATCGTTACCGGGCAAAATAAAGGACAATAGTTCCTCTTCCATAGGCTGACACCCCTGCAACCACCCCGGAATTCGGTTATAGCCGGCGTGTTTTTGCCGGTAATAGTATGCCTGTGCAGGAGGTAGATGAAACCAGGTTTCTGAGCGCATTTTTTGCAAAGGATAACAATTGGCCCGTACCCTGTGCTGGCCGCTTTCATCCAAATGCACCCTAATGTGAGCGGTACACACCGGAGAAAAGGCTCCTTTTTGAGGCAACTGTATTTCGCGGGTTTCATTGCATTGGATGCCGGAACGATAGCCACTCTTCGCGCAAACCATCAGGGTTGTCATCCCTTCGTTTGGCGGGCTGAACCAGGTTTGCGAAACGGGTAACTGGTTGAACACATCAAACAACAAAGGAGCCGCACATTGTACTCCTGTCAATCCGGCTCTTCCCGTTCCATCGGCATTGCCGGCCCATACCCCCACCACAAAGTCAGGAGTCATTCCTATGGCCCAGGCATCCCTGAAGCCAAAGCTGGTACCGGTTTTCCACGCCACCGGCTGAGAGGATTCAAAATGCTTCCAGCCGCTCATTTGATCCGGCCGGTTCAGCTCCTTTAAGGTTTCCATCATAATGTACAACGAAGCCGATGAAAGATTTTGAACCGGAATATCCCCCCACTCCCCTTTGTTTTGATAGGTAAGTTGCTGCGCATACCCAAGCGTTGGATACGCCAGTTGATGTGCAAACGAAGTATACACTTTACACAATTCGAATAAGGTAACTTCCCCGCCACCCAAAATAAGGGATAATCCGTAATGGTCGGCTTTACGATTTAATGTGGAAAACCCACATTGTTTTAACAGCTGATGAAAGGCCGGATAGCCGTAGTCTTTCAGCATGTATACCGCCGGAACGTTCAATGAACGAACAATGGCCTCATTTGCCGGCACAGCCCCCTCAAATTCAAGGTTAAAATTACGGGGTGTAAATCCCTTAAAATGGGTTGGGATATCCGGAATAATGGAGTATGGAGTCAGCAATCCTTCATCCATCATGGCAGCAAAAAGTACCGGTTTAAGGGTGCTGCCGCTGCTGCGTGGAGCCTGAATAACGTCAACATCGGGGGAGCAAGCGGGAGGCAATCCCGGCACATTTCCAACATAGGCTTTAATGTGTCCGGTTTTTACCTCCACCACCATGGCCGAAAGGTTCATTATGGCATTGTGTTTTAAATTGTTGTGATGGGAAGTTACCAGCCGGTTGAGTGCATTTTGGATGGAACCATTTAGGGTTGAAACCACCGTTTGTCCATGCAACTCGGTGGCTGCTTTCTGTAATAGATGCTGACTTGTTTGTGGAATCGGCCAGGGTTTTTCAGGGATATCTTCTAACAATGACAATTCAAATGTTTCCTGATCTATTACCCCTCTTCGCAATAGCGTGCGTAAAAGCCGGTTGCGTTTTGTACGTAAAAGCTCACGGTTTTTTCCGGGGTGCATAAGTGACGGGGCGTTTGGCAATACGGCCAGTAAACAAGCCTCACTCCACGATAGGTGGAATGCACTGCGCCCAAAATAACGCCAGGCAGCAGCATCCATTCCAACCACATTGCCTCCAAAAGGGGCGTGCGAAACGTACATCGTCAGAATTTCGTCTTTACTTTTGGCCAATTCAAGCCGAAGGGCAAGCAGTATCTCAATACATTTTTCGGTATAGGTACGTGCCCTGTTTTTACGGGCCAGTCGAACCACTTGCATGCTAAGGGTACTGCCTCCGCTTTTGATCTCTCCCGAACGAGCGTTCAGCCAAATTGCCCGGATTAAGGCACCCGGATTCACCCCGGGATGCCACCTGAAATATCGATCTTCGAAGGCAGTTATAGCAATTTTCAGGTTATTGGGAACTGAATCAGCTTCATGAAAACGCCATTGTCCATCGCGGCTTACCAAAGCACCCAACAATTGCTGTTCCTCATCCAGCAAAACGGTAGAAGTGTCGTCGGAAAAATGCACAACAGGTACCCATAAAAAGGCCAAAATCGCAAGTGCCGGTATCCACCATTTTGAAATACGTACCTTAAAAATTTTCATTGTTGAGCCTTACAGTTTTTGCACTTGAACGTATGAAATTAAGGGCTCCAAGTTACAGCAGCAAAAGCGTAATCCAAATGCAGGGTAAAAAAAATTGCCTGCCATAATCAAAAAGCATGGATAAAGTGAACGTTTGTACGAAGCTTGAAAGCATGGGGAAAAGCGTAAAATGGAGGCCGGCTGCTGTAAACAACAAGGGAGACTCAAGAACTTGAATCTCCCTTTTTGCTTACATAACAGTTCGTATATTATTCTATCGATTTCGTATGTTTAAAAATAGGATTTAATTGTGGAGTAAAATTCACCGTTTTCAGGGTTTTTACTTCACATAAAACCGTGAGTAAAAATTACGTATAGGCATTATTTATTCGCGTATAGAAAAACGCCGAATCCCGTTACCAAAAAGACTTTGCTAAACATCTGGATAAAATATTATTTAAATCATTTCTTAATAACACCCTGGTATTTTATGTGGCAAAAAATTCCCGAAAGCAAGGCACATTTTCAAGCGATAACACTGGAACATTTGCTTACCGCACCACCTGTTATTCAACAAACGAAATGCTGCAACGTTATGCCAGTATCAAATGGATGTTGCAAACCAGAATAGTAATTAAAACTGAATGAGATGAGAGATGCAATGCTTTTTATGCACCTGATTGGTGTTGTTTTAGGAGTGGGTACCAGCTTTGCGTTTTTATTTATGGGAATTTCCATGAAAAAAATGTCGAAAGAAGACGCGGATAAGCTCATGCTAAAGCTACTGCCGCTGAGCCTGATGGGAAGAATAGGAATGGCATTGCTGCTTCTGTCAGGTGGTTACCTGATGCCCCCCTATTGGAAGGTAATGGGTCACATGCCATTTTTAATGGCTAAACTTGCATTGGTTGCGGTATTGCTTGCATGTATTGGCGTGATGGAAGTGTACACAAAAAAAGCCAAAATAAATAAAGGGGGCGAGTTTTTGGACAAACTGCAGCAAATAGGAAAATTTACCTTGCCCATTGGAATTTTAATTATGCTTTTTGCGATTCTCACCTTTCATTAACAA
>JAUIMD010000380.1 GCA_030433225.1 Bacteroidia bacterium | reverse complement strand
AAGGGGCAAAGAAATTTTTGCTACTGTTAATGCGTTTTTGGGAATTGAAGTGGCGCGCGTGCTCATGAATAAGGATTCGGTAGTGGTGAAAAGCAATTTTGAACGAAAGGTGTATGTTTTCCAGTATAACGAAATGATTCAAAAATTTGGCTTATCCGGTGATTTTGCCACCATTGAAGATGTGTTGTGTTATCATTTTTCAATGCACAAGCCTAACCTGTATACCTACCAGTTACAGGAAGGGGCTTTTTTAATTTCTCCTAAGGATAAGATAAAAGCCAGGGTGGATTACGATTATGTAATCGCCAGCAGGGTAGACAATGGCTACAAAATTACGGATATTTCTTACTGTTCTAAAAGCTTAAACGATTGTTTAAATGTACGTTATGATAAGTTTTCTTCCCAAAAAAATGTCACTAATCCGGGCTTTATTCAAATAGGAAATACGGCAGAACTGGCCAATATCGAAATGGTAATGGGAAAAGTTCAATACAATTCGAGTGTAGAGCATACCTTAGGTAAAATAGACAATTTTGAAGTAGTAAGGTATTAAAAATGAGATATTTAATTGTAATTCTTCTTAGCGTAAACGGATGGGGTTTGTGGGCGCAATCCATTGACGAATTAAATGCTTCCAAGCAGGAATTGCAGGAAAAAATAAAACTTACGAACTCGTTAATTTCAAAAAATTCGAAGGTCGCCAATACCTCATTGCATCAGTTGGAGATGATGAACAACAAGATTTATCTCGAATCTACTATGTTGGATAACTTGAGTGCAGAAATGAAAAGCATTGATGTATCGTTGAAGCAGATGGATGAAGAGGTTACCCAGCTTAACAACAATTTAAAACGAATAAAGGACGAGTATGCGCGCATGATTTACCATACCTGGCGCATGACAAAAGGAGGTAAACAGTTTCATTACGTTTTGGCCGGATACGATATGGATATGGTTTACCGCCGTTTTCGATACATTATTGAGTTTAACCGGTACCGTAGAAGCCAGGGAGAACTTATTGTAACCAAGCAGCACGAAATAGAGCAAAAAAAGCAGCTAATGGTACAAACCCGAAATGAAAAGAATCGGGTTATCGAGGAAAAAAATTCCAATATTCTGGCACTAAACCGCTCGAAACAGCAAAAAGAAAGTTACATTTCGTCCTTACAAAAAGAGCAACGGCAGCTTAAATCCACCCTAAAAGAACAACAGAAAAAAGCCAAAGAGCTTGAAAAATTTATACAGGATATTATTCAAAAGGAAATATTGGCCGCCAGGGCTAAACGTGAAAGCACCAGTGGACTAACGCCAGAGGAAAGTGTTATTTCGGCCAACTTTGCTGATAATAAAGGACGATTACCGTGGCCTTTGGATCAGGGGGTAATTGTACAGCGGTTTGGGAATTACAATCCCGAGGGCCTTAGTAAAGTTAGTTTGCAAAGTAATGGATTGGATTTTGTGACCAATGCAGGGGTGGTGGCCCGCAGCGTTTTTAATGGGGAAGTTATTGGGGTTTATGCCTTGCCCGGTTACAATACCGGCGTAGTAATTAAACATGGGACCTACTTTACCTTTTATGCTAACTTGGAGGAAGTTTACGTAAAGAAAGGGCAGACGGTTTCGATGAAACAAAACATTGGAAAAATATTTACGGACACCGATAAGAATAAAACGTTGCTGCATTTTGAAATTTATGAGGATAAAACCGCAATAAATCCTGAGTTATGGCTGAGCAAATAGAAGGAGAAATCGTATTTGAATGCGAAAATGTAGATCTGCCCGATTTGCATTTTGCAACCATTCACAGCTGGATTCATCAGGTTGTTGCCTCCTATAATAAACAGTGCGGTGACATCTGCTATATTTTCTGCAACGATGAAAAAATTCTGGAAGTAAATCGGCAGTACTTAGATCATGATTATTTTACTGATATAATCACATTTGATTATACGGAAGCGGATACTGTCAGCGGCGATTTGTTTATATCTCTGGATACTATAAGCAGTAACGCCAAAAAGTACCGCACAGACTACACCGAAGAACTGCTTCGGGTGATGATCCATGGCGTGTTGCATTTGTGTGGATTCAAAGATAAAAGCAAAGAAGAATCGATAACCATGAGACAGCAGGAGGACCTTGCCCTGCTTATTTATAACTCCTTTTAACAGTAACTTAGCGCAAAAGCTTGTAATTTTGCAGAAATTTTTTTGAGATGGATTTTCACTATGATGTTATAGTTGTAGGAGCAGGGCATGCAGGTTGCGAAGCCGCAGCTGCCGCCGCAAATTTGGGTTCCAAAACGCTGCTCATAACTATGGATATGAATAAAATTGCACAAATGTCCTGTAATCCCGCAATGGGTGGGATAGCAAAGGGGCAGATTGTGCGCGAAATTGATGCACTAGGTGGGTATGCAGGGATAGTAGCAGATAAAACCGGCATCCAGTTTCGTATGCTGAATAAGTCGAAAGGTCCGGCCATGTGGAGTCCGCGTACGCAAAACGACCGGGCCCTGTTTGTACAGGAGTGGAAGCAAATTGTAGAAAATACCGATAACCTGTATTTATGGCAGGATACAGTAAAAAGTTTGATTCTGGAGGATAAATCGGTAGTTGGGGTGACCACAGGTTTACGGGTTAATTTTTATGCTAAAACAGTTGTACTAACCAATGGTACTTTTTTGAACGGTTTAATGCACATTGGCGATGTTCAGTTAAAAGGTGGCCGGGTTTCTGAGCCTGCATCGTACGGGATTAGTGAGCAGTTGGCCGAAATCGGTTTTAAAACCGGTCGGATGAAAACCGGTACGCCGGTAAGAATTGATGGACGCTCCGTTGACTTTAGCAAACTGATCGAACAAAAAGGGGACGACGATTTTCATAAATTTTCCTATTTACCTGGAGCGAAAAGGGATCTGCCGCAGGTTAGTTGTTATATAGCGCATACCAATCCTGAGTCCCATAAAATTTTAGCCGATAGTTTAGAAAAAAGCCCATTATACAATGGTACTATCCAAAGTATCGGTCCCAGGTATTGCCCCAGTATAGAGACTAAAATAGTTACGTTTGCGGATAAGCAAAAACATCAGCTCTTCCTGGAGCCAGAGGGATTACATACGCAGGAATATTACTTAAACGGGTATAGTTCCAGTTTACCGCTGGATGCGCAATTGGAAGCATTAAAAAAGGTTCCTGGATTTGAACATGTTCGTATTTATCGTCCGGGTTATGCCATAGAATACGACTTTTTTGAGCCTACGCAGTTGAAACATACCCTCGAAACCAAGCCGGTTAACAATTTATTTTTTGCAGGCCAGATAAACGGTACAACAGGGTACG
>JAUIMD010000379.1 GCA_030433225.1 Bacteroidia bacterium | reverse complement strand
AAAACGAACGTCATTTTTCCAACCTCAATAACGGTTACGTGTACCCTTTTAAATATGACCAGCGACACGATTTTTCATTGGTGACCAGCTATGCATTTAATAAAAAATGGTCGCTATCGGCAACCTGGGTATTACATACCGGACATGCTGTTACCCTTCCTAAAGGCAAATATCTATTATACAATTACAATTATTTATACGAATACGGAAGCAGGGACACCTATGTGGATGTGCACATCTATGATGAAAAAAACGGGTATCGCATGCCCAATTACCACCGTTTAGATATTGGCTGGACGTACACCAAGCAAAAAACAAAAGGTACTGCTAAATGGACATGGGGTATTTACAATGCGTACAATAAGCAAAACGCGTACTACCTGTTTTTTAAAACCAAAGACGGAGTAACAAAATTGTACCAGCAAAGCATCTTTCCCATTTTTATAAACTTTGGGTATTCCTATATCTTTTAATCCACGCTGGCTTTCTCTTCAGGGCTTCGCTCCAAGCGAAACCCTGAAGAGAATTTTACTGGTTTGCGAATTGGCAAACGTGACATTTTTCGCTAATCTTGATGTAGGCTTGCGCGAACCACCGTTAAACAAATCATGTAAATGAAGAAATTAATTATTGTACTGTTTTTAATGACATCGTCTATGGTGTATGCACAACATGGCGTGTATGGAATTTATGTAAACAGCATTACCGGGCATAGCCTGAATTTTGGCTATTCACATCATTGGCAAAATTCTGAATTAGGTGGTGGGTTAATAGTAAACCTCAGCAACAAAACAAGCAATAATAGTATCTATTATAAAAACCTTGACCCCAATGGGGTAAGTCAGGCATTTGGGGTACAGCTGTTCTACAACTATTACATTTTTAGGAAATTAGAATTTGTAGAGCCGTTTATTACCGTAGATTGTCAATATTCGTTTGCTGAAACTTCGAGTTATTTAGATGCAAACACCGAGGCTACTCATTTTGGCCCTTTTCATTGGATAGAAAACATGGTTGGAATAGGTGTGAGGATTCCAATTATCAATCAGCTTTGCTTTACTTCAAAAGCAGGGTTTGGGGGCATGTTTATTCTTGGTAACGAAGAAATGCTACTAAAAGAACAACCCGAATGGGAGTTTGGTGGGAGTGTTCAAGTAGGATTCACTTTCCTATGGAATTGATTTTTATCGAGGGTTTCGCTTCAAGCGAAGCCCTCGATAAAGCCCTCGGTAAAAACCTATCTGCCCCAATCGGCACTTCTCAGCCATTCGGTCATAAACTGTATTTTTTCGTAGGGGATGCCGGGTTTAAACCCGTGCCCCAGGTTGAAAATCCAATTTTGATTTTTACTGCCAAAATCAAGGTAGCCTTCCAACGTTTTTGAAATAGTGAGTTCGTCGGCCAGCAAAACCCTGGGATCAAGATTTCCCTGTAAACCAATGGCAGGATCCACCAACTTACGGGCCACCTCAAGAGGCGTTTGCCAGTCGATGCTTAAAAAGTCGCAATGTTCAGGTGTAATTTCTGAAATACCGGCGCCAATGCCTTTCGGGAAATATATAAACGGAATGTTCAGCTCGCGGCATTGGGCAGCCACTTTTTCCACCATGGGTAAAAACAGGGCTTTGTACATTTCAAAGGGCACCAATGCGCCGTGCGTTTCAAACAACTGAAACACCTGAATTCCGTGTTTTACCTGCCCTTTGATGTATTCCAGGGTCAGTTCGCAAATTACATCCACCAACTGTTGCGTTTCGGCCGGATTTTTAAACATAAAATCGATGGCATCCGGAAATTCAGCTCTTCGTCCCAGCCCCTCCAACATGTAACACAACACCGTTAAGGGGCCTCCACAAAAACCAATTAGCGGAATGTGCGAGGGCTTGGTACGGATAATTTCGTCAATAACATCGTAAATATAGTGTAGCTTGGTGGGGTCGGGGTGCAGGCCTTCCAGCGGGTGCGAACGGTGCACCAATGCTTTTTCAAACACCGGCCCCTCGTCGGTAAAATCAAGCCCCATGCCCATGGCATACGGAATTACCAGAATATCGGAAAAAAGGATGGCAGCATCCACCCCTAAATCGTGCACCGGCAACAGGGTAACCTCAGCTCCCAGCTGCGGGTTTTTCATCATTTGCCAAAAGCTGTATTTGTGCTTTAATGCCATGTACGAGGGCAGTACCCTTCCGGCCTGTCGCATAAACCAAAAAGGTGGGCGGGCCGTTTTTTCGCCGCTAAGCGTTTGTAACAAAAGTGGTTTTTCCATATTAGTTTTGTGCGCTTTTCAGGGCTATAAAATTGCTGTCAATTGTTTTTTGAATGTCTTCGTCGCTGTGTGCTGCGGATACAAAAACGGCTTCGAATTGCGATGGGGCATAATACACACCGTGGGCCAGCGAGTGATTGAAATAGTCTGCGAAAAAGGAGGTATTGCAGGTCATAACATCGGCGAACGATTTTACTTCTGACTGCTCTGTAAAGAACAGCGTAAACATCGAACCTACGCGGTTAATTACGGCCGCTATGCCCAATTTTTCGAGGTTGGATGTTATGCCGGCTTCCAACGTTGCAGCCTTTCTTTCGAGTTCTTCATAAATGCCTTCGGTGGAATTGAGCAGGTTGAGCAAGGTATAGCCAGCTGCCATGGCCAAGGGGTTTCCTGAAAGCGTACCGGCCTGGTACACCGGACCAATGGGGGCCAGTTTGTCCATAATTTCGGTTTTGCCACCGTATCCGCCCACAGGCAATCCACCCCCAATAATTTTACCGAAGGTGGTTAAATCGGGCGTAATGTTGAGTAAGGATTGCGCACAGCCTTTGGCTACACGGAACCCGGTCATTACTTCGTCAAAAATTAACAGGGCTCCGTATGTTGTACACAATTCTCGCAAGCCTTCAATAAAGGCTTTTTCGGGTTGGATAACGCCCATATTTCCGGTGACGGGTTCCAAAATTACCGCCGCAATTTCTTCCCCTTTAGCGGCAAACAAATCTTGCACCGCCATAAGGTTGTTGTAAGGTACCAAAAGTGTATCCTGTGCTGTTCCTTTCGTAACACCGGGAGAATCGGGCGAACCGAGCGTTAATGCCCCGGAACCGGCTTTAATCAAAAAGCTGTCGCCATGGCCGTGGTAGCAGCCTTCGAATTTCACCACCAGGTCGCGGCCTGTATAGCCACGTGCCAAACGTAAAGCACTCATGGTGGCCTCGGTGCCCGAGTTTACCATCCGTATTTTTTCCACTGATGGAACCATTTCGTGAATCAGTTCCGCCATTTGGGTTTCAATTAAGGTGGGTGCCCCGAAACTAGTGCCTTTTTGGGCCGTATCGTTGATGGCTTTT
>JAUIMD010000378.1 GCA_030433225.1 Bacteroidia bacterium | reverse complement strand
GAAATGCGCCTTGAAAACGGAAGGGATTTTTACGGTCAGGGAATTTGGGCACCCTGTTTTCGCTACGCCCGCGATACCTTTTACATTTTTACGAACGTAAACAACCACGGCACACAAATTTTTACGGCAACAGACCCTAAAGGTCCTTGGGAGCAACGCCAGATGCGGGCTCACCTGCACGACCTTACCGTTTTGTTTGACGACGACGGGAAAAAGTATGCCGTGTATGGCTACAATCAGGTAAAAATGGTGCAGTTAACCGACGATTTGATGGACGTTGTTCCAAACAGCGAAAGGGTAATTGTTGAGGCGGGTAGTGGCGCCGGAGAAGGAAGTCATATTTATAAAATTGACGGAAAATACTACATTACCAATACCAACTACGATCCTTTGTGTTACCAGGTTTGCCTGCGTGCCGATGCCCCGTATGGCCCCTACGAAGTAAACGTAATGAGTGCCGAAGAAAACTTTGGTATTTCCACGGGTTGGCGTATGGGCAACTGGCGCAATGGCCCTCCTTTCCCTTTAATTAAGCCGCAGGAGAATTATGTAGGATGCATCCCCATGCACCAGGGAGGAATTGTGCAAATTCAGTCCGGTGAATGGTGGGGCTGGTCCATGCTCGATTACAATTCGGTAGGACGTGTAGTGGGAATTTCGCCCGTCACCTGGGAAGATGGATGGCCTTATTTTGGAAAGCCCGGCAACCTTACCCGATCGCCCCGTACCTGGGTAAAACCCAATACCGGATTCACTTCTGAGCCGAAAACACCTTACGTGCGCAACGATGACTTTAACAGCAAAGAATTTAAGGCCAATGCGTGGCAGTGGAACCACGTGCCGGTAAACGAAAAATGGTCGTTGAAAAAACGCAAAGGTTATTTACGTTTGCATTCGCTGCCTGCCGAATCGTTTTGGAACGCACGCAACTCGCTTACCCAGCGTGGAGTAGGTCCCGAGTCGTACGGTGTTACCGAAGTGGATGTAAAAGGCCTGAAGGATGGAGACATTGCCGGATTGGCTCTGTTAAACCTTCCGTATGCCTGGTTAGGAATAGTAAAGGAAGGAAAAACACATAAAATCCAGTTTTTCAACCAGCAGGAGCAAAAACGATTGGACGTAGCTACCGATGCAAAAACCATTTGGCTACGTGCCCATTGCGATTTTGACAACGACATTGCCCGAATGAGCTATAGCTTTGATGGGGAGGAATACACCGAAATTGGTGGAGATATAATTCTGCCGTACCAATTGCGTACCTTCCAGGGAATCCGTTTTGCCCTGTTTAATTTCAATACCAAAGGCGTGGAAGGCGGTTATGCCGATTTTAACAGCTTCGAAATTCAGGAACCCCGCTGCATGGCACTTACACGCCCCATTCCTTACGGAAAAATTATTCAGCTTACCAGCATTGCAGACAGCACCGTTTTGGTGAATTGGCGCAACCATGTGCGTCCTGTTGCCGGCAACAGCCGTGAAGCAAGAGGGAATGCCTCGCATTTTCGGGTGCTGGATCGTGGCAATGGCCGCGTAGCCTTACAATCGGTAGCTACGGGTGGATTTGTAAGTGTAAAAGGCATGGCCGGTATGGCAGAGGTGCGCATTGAAGCCGAAGACCAGGGCAATGCTTCCACCTTTCAATGGACAGACATGTTGAAAGACGACCTGATGTTATTGTCGCTATACAGCATGCGGCATTTGTTCGCCGATCCGTTTCAGCGTAGTTTGTGCTCTGCAGACGCTCCCGGTGCACGCCCCGACCGAAAAGGGGGCGCCTGTTTCCGGTGGGAAATTGTGGAAGAATAAAAACATAATTAGCGAAATAATAATACAGAAGCGATCTCCATTTGGGATCGCTTTTGTATTTCCCACACCATAGAAATTTTTTGATTGACGCTTTCTATTTGAGATAAGCTCAATGTTTTATACTTTTGGCAGGTTGACAATTGGTTTTAAAACATACAACTCCTCTTCTCTGAAGATTCCGACCATTCTCGGGTAGATACTTCATTCGGCACATCCTTTTGTTGTAAAGGTATTGCTGTATCTGCCCTGTTACAATCCTGAAAATTATAGATTTTATTAAAATGAGGTATCCATTATGCCTTTTAGGTTTTGCATGCAATTCTGTTACGCATGCAAAACGGAAGCAGAGAAAATGAATTAAAACTGATAAAAGATGACAAACTCAAATAAAAAATTGATACTGGATGTTTATACCAAAGCATTCGGACAAGGTGATGCGCAATTTGCAGAAACCGTAATTGCTGAAAATTACATTCAACACAACCCGATGGTAAAGACAGGGAAAGCCGGATTTATGGAATTTCTATCCCTATTGCAACAAATGCCAAAACCAGAAAACCCGAAGCAACCGATTATGCGTTTGCTGGCGGAGGACAATTTTGTGGTAGTTCATTCGCAACTTGAATTTATGGGAAAGGAAATGGCTACCATGGAGTTGTATCGGATAGAAAGCGGTATGCTCGTGGAACATTGGGATGCGAGTGAGGAGATAAAGGATGGAAAGCCTATGGTGGCCGGAACGTTGACAATAGACGAGCAGGAACCCACTGCGGCAAACAAACGACTCATAATGAACTTTGTTCGGCAGGTGCTTATCGAAAAGCAGGTGGAGCATTCCGCTCGGTTTTTAGGGCAGGGTTTAAAGGCGCTAGATTTTGCAGCAGATTACGACTCCTTTCAGTTGCACCGTGTAGTAGGTGAGCACAATTTTGTTATGACGCAATCCGAAGCAACACAAGGAAGCAAGCATTCCGTTCAATACGATTTGTACCGTGTATCAGAAGGATTGATTGTTGAACATTGGGCTGTGAACCAGGAAATTCCGAAGGAAATGGCCCATTCCAACGGAATGATCTGATGACAGGGCAAGCTCACTAAATGCCCTCTTGAATTTATAACTGGATAAGCGACCTCACACTGGGGTCGCTTTTGTTTTAAAATACAATTTTCTAATTTTAAGCAGTCTCTACGTAAGTATGCAAACCGGTTGTTAATCCGTATAAAAAAGTAGCATGTGCTTGTTTCAAAAATCAGTCGAAAAAAAGCAGGTAAACAACCACAATATGGCAATGATTGCCCAAAAACATGCTGATTTTTACATCATTTCGGAAATCCTGAAACCCGGGAAAACAACCGCGATTTTAATGGAAGGCGGCTGGTTGTTTTGGCAATCCGTTTATACAGGACTTGAAAAATGATTTACGCGCTCATGTAAAGATTGGCAATACGCTCTACTTCTCTCAATGGGGAAAAGGCATTTTTATTAAGGAAGTAGGCAAAGACACTTTAAAACGCATTTTTTATGATGGAAAAAACATCAC
>JAUIMD010000377.1 GCA_030433225.1 Bacteroidia bacterium | reverse complement strand
ACACCCAGCGAAAACATTTTCGACGAATTTGATGAACGTTTTCTAAAAGGCCACCCTGCTGCGCATAACATACTCGGCACCGAAGAGTCATTAATGAAAATGCAGCGAAAAGACATTCAGTCGTTTTGGGAAAAACACTATTATAGCGGACAGCCAGTTTTCTTTTTTATGGGTGACATTTTGTTTGACCAGGTTATCAAACAAGTGGAAAAACATACGCAGCATGTACGTCTAACCCAAAAGCCGCAATACAGTGCAAGCCTATCTTACACGCCAAAACAGGAAACCCTTACAGAAGACACCTACCAGGCCCATTTTATTACCGGCATGCCCGTTTTTGGATACAACCACCCCGATAAAGTAGCGCTGCAAATGCTTTGCAATGTACTGGGAGGAGCGTCGATGAACTCCCGTTTAAACATGAGTCTTCGTGAAAAAAACGGAATCGCATACAATGTAGAGTCTACCTATCAGGCCTACTCTGATATTGGCACGTTGGCCATTTACTTTGGCACCGATGAGCGCAACCTGAAAAAGAGTAAAGCCATTGTATATAGGGAGCTTCAAAAATTGCGGGACAATCCATTAACCGAAAGTAAGCTAAAGCAAATAAAAGCACAGTTTTACGGTCAAATTGCGGTGAGTCGCGAACATAAGGAGAACCAATTTTTAAACTTTGGGAAAAACATTTTACGTTTTAACCGCTTTGCCCCAATCGAAGAATTGCATCAAAAAATTGAGCAAACACAAGCCGATAAACTTCAGGAATTGGCAAACCTGTATTTCAATCCAGCCACCTACTCATCGCTCACCATTGTTTAAAACAAGCCAAATATTTGGTAAAACAACCTACTGACAGCCCTTCGCCAGCAACAGTAAAAGGCCGTATTTTGCATTAAATTTCTATTCGAACAAAACTCTCGCAAAAGGTTTGAAAATATAAATATTATCTCCATATTTGAGGCTGTTAACCACTTTTTGCTAAATCAACATGGAAGACATTGATCAAAAGGAACGTGAAGAAGTATATTCTAAAGCCGTGCGTGCAGGAAAAAGAACCTATTTTTTCGATGTAAAAAAAACCCGAAACGAAGACTTATACATAACCATTACCGAAAGTAAAAAACGCTTCAATTCAAACGGAAAATTCTTTTTTGAAAAGCACAAAATATTCCTGTACAAGGAGGATTTTGAAAAATTTGCTGACAGTTTAGGGGAGGTTGTGCAATTTGTTAAAGACAATTTAAACGAAGAGAATTTCGAGATTACACACGAAGCTTCCCATGCTGAAGTGGGCAATGAAGACCCTACAGATGCATCGGAAGATTTTGTAAGTGTGGAATTTGAAGATTTATCGGAAATTAAATAATTCCTTTGTACCGTTCTTGCCCGGCATTAGAGTAAGTGCCGGCTTTTTTCATTTATCCGGGTTACCCAGGTAAAAATCCATAATTTCATCCCGCGTCATCGCCTTAATATTGGAGACAATAAATTTTTGGTCGATAAAATTGCCCAACTGGTTACAGTTGCCAAAAACCTGACGCATAAAATGTTGCACCGAGGTCTTTACCGGAATAAGTCCCGTTAATGTAATGTAGGCGTCCGATTCAAGATTTAGTTGTTCTATTACCGATTTATTTTGTTGAAAGGTAAAGGACAGTTCATCCGCTACAAACTTTTTTTCAAATTCTCCAAAACCCTCTTTGCTGGCAGAAAACAACACCATAAAGTATCGCAATTTCGTTCCTTTTCCTCCCATGCCGGTAGAAATAAATATTTGCTGCTCATCGCCCAATGAGTTTTCCAGGAACATGCGCGATTCGTTATATGCCAGTATGGCCCAGTCCTTTAATACCGGCTCGGCCTGCTTTACATACGATTCCAACATACGGTACGCTTCCACATTCTGGCGTGCAGCCAGGTTGGCCAGCAGTTTCTTTTTTTCCTTAACCGACACGGTAGCATCCTGCAATTTTCCATACAAATCGTGATGTGAAAAAGCTTCGGCATTTGCCCTCACTTTTTGTGAGTAACGAAAATACACGGCCTGCGTTTCTACATCAATTTGTTCTTCAATTACCCTGAAGTTGTCCCTGCCTCCTGCAATCAATTCCTCCAGCGAAAATTCAGCCTCCTCCATATTCAATCGTTTATAGCAAAACTTAAAAAGAAAGCGAAAATAAGCAATTGTCGAACAACATAAAAATTCGCAGGATAAATCGCTACTTATAGGGATATCGGCAGGCTAGGTTATGACGTAAATTATCCCGATTTTTGTACGCAAATTGTAGTATTTTGGCGCATAATGCGTGAATACAAACAGGAATAGAGGTGGTGCATGAAATTATCTGATCTGCAAAATGGCGATAAGGCTGTAGTAATTAAAGTGGTAGGCCATGGTTCGTTTCGAAAACGAATTATGGAAATGGGGTTTGTAAAGGGAAAAACGGTAACCGTAATTAAAAATGCCCCCTTAAAAGACCCTATTGAGTATAAAATAATTGACTATACCGTTTCGTTGCGACGTAGCGAAGCCAACATGATAGAGGTGGTAACTCCTGAAGAGGCAAAAACCTTGCTTAAAAAGGATGCCTTTAACGGAACCATCGAAGAAGAAGGCCTGAGAGAAGCTGCTTTTGAAAAAAGAAAATCCATCAATATAGCCATAATCGGCAACCCTAATTCGGGAAAAACTTCCCTTTTTAACCACATTACCGGGTTAAAGGAGAAGGTTGGAAACTATAGCGGAGTTACGGTGGATGTTAAAAAGGGCATCCATAAATACAAAGGGTACGAATTTAATTTTGTTGACCTGCCCGGCACCTACAGCGTATCCACCATTTCTCCTGACGAAGTATTTGTACGGCGCTTTTTACGCGAAGAAAAGCCGGACATTGTGGTTAATGTGGTTTCGGCCTCCAACATCGAACGAAACCTGTTTTTAACCACCCAGCTCATCGACATGGATTTACGCATGGTAATGGCCCTGAACATGTACGATGAAATGGAAAACAGCGGAGCAACTTTTCAGCATAACAACCTTGCCAATATGTTGGGGATTCCAATTGTACCTACCGTTGGCACCAATGGCACCGGCGTAAACCATCTTTTGGACCGCATTATAAAAGTATATGAAGGAACCGATGAGGTAACACGGCACGTACACATATTTTATGGAGAAGAGGTAGAGTTATCCATAAAAAAAATAAGAACGCTCCTGCTAAAAGACCCCAGTTTAACCAGCCACTTATCCCCACGTTTTTTGGCCCTTAAACTGCTTGAAAACGATGTGGAAGCCGCCGAAATTATTTTGAGTTCACCCATTGAACAGGAGTTGACCTCCCTGGT
>JAUIMD010000376.1 GCA_030433225.1 Bacteroidia bacterium | reverse complement strand
ACGCGCAGACCAGAAAACTACACTTGGTGATCTTGTAAAATCATTCGAAGATGAACAAGTTAATTTCTTAGACGTATGTAAGGGGAGAGACAAGGAGTATTTTAATTGGTATAGATCAATGTTAAAAGTATTGGGTGAAGAGGAATTACCATATGCTTTTGGCGAATACTTTTCTCCGTCAGACAGATGGTTAACAACAAAGGGAAAGGAGATTCCTACTTTACCGAATGAAAAGCGATTTTATATTAATTACTGATGGCCAAATCAGTGATTTGATTTTACGGAAATGAGGTGCTGAATTAATGAAACGCAAACTGGTTGACAAAATGTTGCCATAAAACGAAAACGAACTCAATTAATGAGTTCGTTTTCAGTTTAATACAGTTTTTAATTGTGGAGCTGGAGGGATTCGAACCCTCGTCCAAACAGGGAGACAACCTGCTTTCTACATGCTTAGCTCTGACTTAATTTTCGAGTAAGGGCTGGATCAAAGCCACCGACCATTACCTTATCTCCTTAAGTTTTAAAAAGTCACCGGAGTATTAACTTTTCTAGCCTTTCATTTTTAGCACCGCACTATCCAAACGCCGGAAGGCCGGGCTTTCGGGGCGATGTCTTGATTCAGCATCTTATGCCGAAAAGAGGTAACTTACTATACTTCGGTTACGCAGCAAGAGCGTAGTTATTTTCGCCAATTATAAGTTGAGACCTGAGATTATAGGGCCAGCATCACAACGCCCTGCATGCTTACACATTCCCTCATCCCGCTGTCAAAACCGGTCAGCCCCTTGTTTACGTAGCTTTTCCCATTTTGGTGGAATTAAAGGTGCGCAAATATACAACATTTTGGTGCGGTTTTGCAAGAGCCTGGTTGCAGGCACTTACGAAGGGAAAAAATAAAAGCCGGGAGATTCCCGGCTTTCATACAATAATAGATGCAGTTTTTTACAGCACATACAGCTGCATTATTACTGTATATTATTCACATGTTGCGTTTCTTCCTTCGTCATCCCAACAATGCCAATCGGCATCATTAAAAAAGTTGGATGATTTCACTTGGCCGTTGTACACCTGCGAATCCCAATTGATAAATATGTCTTGAAAATCGGTTATTTCGGCATTGTAGGTATGTACATTGTAATAGATGTCAAAATTCATGTCTTGTTCGCCATATTCTAAAAAGCTGGAATAGAAGCTATCGGGCTCACCATCATTTTTATATTCCCGCACATACGTGTATTTTAACTTCGATACATGTTCTCCATCCCTTTCCCAGTCTAATTGTAACGTTTTATCAGGATATTGGGGGCTGTGGTAAAGTGTCCAGGTACCGGCAGTGTTTTCAAGCATCGAAATGCCTTCGAACCAAAGAAATTCATCAAAACTATCAATCCCTTCTTTGGATACGTACATGCTCCAGTAAACTTTGTTGTCCTCCACAAGGGCAGTCAGGCGTGCAGCATAACTGCTCGTAAAGCCAGGGATATCGTAAGTCCATTGCCACAAGTTTTCATCTGTGGCCACAGGCTTTGAATTAAAGGCGTGATAAAATGCAGCGGTTGGCACGGCCATGGTTCCTTTTAATATGGAACTCCAAACACCTACTACCATCGATGAATATTCCCAGTTGGTAATTTTATTGGGTTTTTCAGACTCCTCGTATAAAAAAGCCGATTTTTGCTGCACCTGAAATTTGCTGAAATCAATGTCAATTGATTCATATGGAGGTAGTTCAGGAGGCGTAACAACAGGCGCTTCGTTTTTACTACAGGATAAAAATCCCGCAATACAACACACTACAGACAGGATTTTAATGGAGTTCATGGCTATTGTTTTAATGTTAAATGTATGACAAATATAAAGTAAAATAAATGTAAACTAAAACATTAAAGGTAAAATTATCGTAAAATATTGCCGTTTAGAATCTTTCTGTTTAAAACGTGTTGAATATGAGGGGTATAGGTTTTATAAGTAGGCTGCTTTTTGCGGTATGTGCAGCCCAACGAATGGTTCGAAAAATGGAAAAATAAGAATAAGATAGTTAACTAATAGTTAACATGAGGAAACTTATGGCGCTAAACGGCACATCTTCCACACCGCATTTTCACGTGTATAGTAAATGCGGTCATGCAAACGACTGGCTCTTCCCTGCCAAAATTCAAAACTTACCGGTTCAACACTATATCCACCCCAATGCACGGGGCGTTTAAGGGTTTCTTCAGTAAATGCATTTACCGTATCGTGGTAGGCCTCTTCCATCAGTTTTCGGGAAGCAATAACCTCACTTTGGGGAGAAACAACGGCTCCAACCTGACTTTGAAAGGGGCGTGATTTAAAATAGGTATCCGACTCATGTTCCGATACCTTTTTTGCAAAACCTTCAATGCGAACCTGGCGCGCAGGTGTTTTCCAGTAAAAATGGAGCGAAACCCGGTTATTTTGTGCAATGGCTTTGCCCTTTTTGCTTTGGTAGTTGGTGAAAAAGGTAAAACCCGCCGGGGAATATTCCTTTAATAAAACAATACGCGATTCGGGAAAACCATGCGTACCCATAGTACACAAAGCCATAGCAGTAGGGTCTTCGGCTCCGCTGGCAAGGTTGGCATCAAACCATTCGGTAAACAATTCGAAGGGGGATGTGGCTAACTGGTTTTCGTTTAAACCGTCTTCATCAAATTGCCTGCCCAGTTGGTAAAGTTCTTTTTTCATTGCCTTTTGTATTTATTGTTGAATCGCCGTAAGCTGCTACCACCTTGTTTGTAAGTATCAATCCCTGTGGATGTGTTCTCTTTTATTACTATTCCCTAATGATTGTTAACTGGTAAACATCGTGTAAGGCTGGTATGTTTAGGGGTATACGCAAAAAAGTTACTTAAGGCATTTGCGCATGTTTCACCGTTCTAAAAAATATAACATCATCATGAAAAAACTTATTTCTTTACTCGCTGTATTTGCTTTGATTTTGCAGGTTTCTGCACAAGAGTTTCCTGAAATTGAAATTGGTGCCAAAGCACCGTTACTGGATGCCCCAATGCACGGCATTAACGGCAAAACGGTAACCTTAAATGAGGTGGCTAAAAAAAATGGACTACTGGTAATTTTTAGTTGCAATACCTGCCCGTGGGTGGTAATGTGGGAAAACCGATACCCCGAAATTGCGCAATGGGCCGAAAAAAACAAAGTGGGCTTTGTGCTGGTAAATTCAAATTACAACAAGTTTGATGGCGACGACAGCATGGAAAACATGAAGAAACACGCCACTGAAAAAGGCTACGCCAATGTAAATTATGTGATGGATGCCGAAAGTAAGCTGGCCAATGCGATTGGGGCGAAAACAACACCACACGTATTTTTATTTGACAGCG
>JAUIMD010000375.1 GCA_030433225.1 Bacteroidia bacterium | reverse complement strand
CCATCCAATATTCCTGCTCCGGTGATGGCTATGTTTTTTTCTTTGTACGCATAAATCAGGGGAGTGTAATTCATTAATTCCACTCCTTCCCAGCGGGTATGCACCACCGGAAGGTAATCTTCGGGATTTGTGGAAAACAACAAAACCGCCCCTTTCTCCAGGTGTAGGTTTACGTTGCTTTTCAGGTAAACAGCTCCTGTTTGGTAATTTCCTACCGGCACTAAAACAGTACCTCCACCGGCGGCATGGCAGGCTTCAATGGCGCGATTAATAGCCGCCCCATCCTTGTTTTGGCCATTGCCCAGGGCACCATAATCCAACACATTAAAAATTTTGTCGGGAAACCTGGGTACTATGATGGATTTTCGTATGCTATCCGCCAAAGCCCAGGCATCGGTTTGCTCTATTTGTGTTTCGGAGTTCTGGCACCCGAACGTTAAAATAGCGACAGAAAAAAGTACGCCTGCCCTTATTCGTTGTATACACCTCATATCAGATAATTTTGGTATGCTTGTTTACCCCTGCACCAATAATGTGCAGATCAGGTTTTTCAGTTTCCAAATGTAAGAGGTTGGAAAGTTTCGGGCTTATCCTGGTGTACTCATTTTGTATCAAAATGTACTTTCGGGTGAACCTTAAACCGTACCATCACTGCCTTAAACTCCTTTTTCGCAGTACTTTGAACGATACTGCGTAGGACTACATCCAAATTGTTTATTAAAGCTTCTCGAGAAATTTCCGGGGGAGGAAAACCCGGTAAGAAAGGCAATTTCAGAAACGGAATGGTGCGTAGATACCAGAAATTCGGCGGCTTTATTCAAACGAATTACTGAAATAAATTCATGCACTGTTTGGTTGGTGAGCGATTTAATTTTTCGGTACAGTGGGGTACGGCTCATGTGCAATTGTTCGGCGAGTTGATCTACCCCAAAAGTGGTATCCTGTAAATGTGCTTCCACCACTTCCAAAGCATTATTCACAAAAGTTTTATCAACAAGATTTATGGCAACACGTCGGGGATCAAAATTCAGATCCTTGCCAAACAAACTGCGTAATTGGCGGCGTGTTTCCAGCAAATTCTGTATGCGCGCCAGCAACACCTCCGACTGAAATGGCTTAACCATGTAGGCGTCGGCACCAGTTTCAAACCCTTCAATTACCGATGTATCTGCGTGCCTTGCCGTGAGTAAGATTACGGGTATATGGCTGGTGCGGGTATCTGTTTTAAGCAGCCGACAGAATTCCAGCCCGTCCATACCCGGCATGTTGATATCCGATATGATCAGGTCGGGCACCTGTAAAACGGCATCTTCGTACCCGGCAGTGCCACTGGGAGACTCCAGCATGCGATACCATTTTTTTAAGCAATTAACAAGGTAAGCACGTACATCGGCATCATCTTCTACCACCTGCACCAGAGGTAAGGAGTCATCCTCCTCTTTTGGCGCATTGATAAGTTTCGGCGTAATCTCCGGTTCATCCGGCACTTCGGTTATAATTGGTGAGGGCTGGGAAGTAGCTCCCGGCAAGGCTTTAAGGTATACCTCAAAAACGGTTTTTTCATGCGGAATACTTTCGGCGTTTATCCGCCCGCCATGCAGTTGCACCCACTCTTTGGTAAGTGCCAGCCCCAACCCACTTGAATTTTCCCGTTTCATTTCCGGGTTACCACTCTGGTAAAACACATCAAATAAGTGCTCCTTTTCTGCCGGGTTAAAGCCTTCACCGTTATCGCACACCTTCACATACACCTCCTTTTCCGATATCACCTTAAGCTCCACACTGATAGTCCCGTTTTCGCCGGTATGTTTAAAGGCATTGGAAATGAGGTTGTGCAGTATATGCCCCAGCAGGTAAGCATCAAAATCAAAGGTATGCTTGGAAACGTCACAACGGAATTTGAAGTGAATGTGTTGCTGTGCGGCTTTAAGTGCATAAGCCTCAGTAATGTTTTGGATAAAAGCGACAAGATCCTGCCTGTGCACCTGTACTGTGTACAAACCGCTTTCAATTTTTCTGAAATCCAACAGTTGCTTTACCAACAAACGCATGCGCTTTACATTTTTTTGCATAATACGGTAAAAAAAAGGTACTTCGGCCGGTGCTACATCACCCGACACTAAGCGGTTAAGGGGATCGGTTAACAAGGTTAACGGTGTGCGTACCTCGTGCGAAATGCCCATAAAAAACCGTGTACGTAAGGCTTCAATCTCTTTGTGTTTTTCGGCGGTTAACTGCGCTTTTAACATGTGCTTATCAAATTGGTGCTTTATCTTCACCCCTTTGTACATTCCCCATAAAGCCAATGCCAATAAAAATGCATACCCTCCAAACGCCATACGGGTTTTCCACCATGGTGACAATAGGGTAATGTGTAAGGTCGCCGGCAACGGATTCCATACATTTTGATGATTGGATGCCCGCACTTTAAAAACATAGCTACCCGGCGGCATATTGGCGTAGGATGCAATGCGTCTTTGGGCTGAAGTTGGAATCCACCTTTCATCGTACCCCTCCAGTTTATATTCGTATTGGTTATTTTCGGGGCTGGAATAGTGAAGCGCGGCAAACTCCAGCGAAAAGCTTTTATCGCGGTGGGTTAAGGTAATGGAATCGGTTACATATATCGGTTTTTTCAGCACCACCCTTTGGTGGATGGTATCTCCTCGATGTACCTTTTTATTCAGAATTTCGAGGCCGGTAATCCGCACGGGAGGAACTTCCTGATTTTGAAATACTGAATCGGGATGGAAACTTACAAATCCGTCAACGCCTCCAAAATAAATCCTTCCCGTTTTAGGGTGGATACAACCCGCCCCCTCAACACATTCATATCCCCCATTGCTTACCGCATAATTTTGGATGTTTAAGGTTTGAACATCCACCGATGAGATGCCTTTTTTATGACCTACCCACAAGGTATTGTCGCCATTATTGAGCAGCTTGGTAATGTATTGGTCTTTTAACCCGTCCTTTTCGGTGATTACTATGAAAGATTGACGCTGAAGGTTCACCTTGCACAAACCGCTTGCCGTGGCCAGCCAGGTATTTTCGTACGGATCACCGGTAATGGAATACACCCGGTTATCGGGCAATGGGTACTGCGGATTACTGCTGTTTAAATGCGCGGCTTGTTCCCATTCACCGGTGTTGGAATTTTGATGCAGCACAAAAACACCATCATACTCAGTACCCACCCACAGTCGCTTTTCAGCATCAAAATACAAACTAACAACGTTTGAATTTCGGAAGGCCGGCCCCGGGTTTACCTGTTTAAAAAGGTCTTTTCCCGGAAAATATTTCAGCAGGGCATTGTGCGTACCCACCCATACCGATCCGTCCTCAGGATCGTTGACCAGCGCGCTAAA
>JAUIMD010000374.1 GCA_030433225.1 Bacteroidia bacterium | reverse complement strand
CAAATAGAACGGGGCTGGAAAAATTAATAATCTTTTAGTATCAGCACATTAATGGGCCGAAAAGCGAAAAAAAGGATGTCAATTAATTAACAATGGAGCACGATTTGTAAATATTTGTTGCAATTATTTAGGTATTTTTTGATGTTTTGTTAACTATTTATTAACTTGCCCTCGAATTTACTAAGCCAATAGAGAAAAATGAACGTATAATTTTACGATTAACCACAAAACAAAAATTAAACTTTACTATGCAAGAGCTGCTGTTTTTAAAAGAAGCTGAAATACACGACACAAAGATGTATTTCAAGTGGAATACGGTCACCGCACGAATTGTGGCAACCCGGCATTCCGACGAGGATACCCCGGTGATATGGGAGGGAGGTTACGAAGAGTCGTTAGCATCCACCATTGAAAAAGCAAGCGAAAAAGTCGACTATTTAATTGAGTTGATTCGCCGGAGTAGTGTGCATCGAAATTTTATAGTACAACAGAACGATTAAAAACTAATAAATCAGGTATTTAAGATCTTTATTGTAGCGCCTGGTAAAAAGAAGAAACGAAACATTCGGATAAAAATTGCCCTGCAATAAAGTGGTAAATCTGGTAAGGTTTCTTTGAATATCAAGCGAATGTTAAATGAAGAATGTTTTACAATGAAGCTGAAGTTAAAAAAAAGTCACATTTTTTTTGCCGCAAAGAATAAAAGCTGACAAATTTCGTTTTCTTTGTAATTATTCAAATAGGATGGAATTTAACCTAAAACGTTTTTAGCAAACAGAAAGATCTCAAATTGATTAACGGTAACATATATAAGAGGTTAGCTACTAATCTTCGCCCGCTTGTGTTGTGGGTGGGATTGATGTTGAGTGTTATTCCTTTATGTTATTCTCAGGATGGCCAGTTTACCTCGAACAGTGAAAACATGCTTTTAATAAATCCTGCTTATGCAGGTAACAACGATCAAATGAACGCATACGCGATACATAAAAACCAATACTTTGGAATTTTCCAGACTACCGCCCTTGGGTTTGATACCCGGGTAAACCTGTTTGGAAAGGAGCAAGGCGTGGGCATCACTATTTTTCAGGATGCTTACGATATGTTGGAAAGCGTACACGTGAACCTGCTGTATTCGTACAAGCATGATTTTTGGAACGGAATCCTGAGCTATGGGGTGCAGGCCGGATTTAACAATTCAACCTGGACGGGTAACCTGAACGATTCGGTTTTAGTAAGCGACTATGGTGTGAACTACAGCGCCGAAATCGAACGCTACCGTCAGGAAGTTTCAGGCTTTAAGTTCGACATGGGATTCGGCGTTTTTTACAGCGACGAACGCATGTACCTGGGAGCATCCCTGTCTCATATGTTTCGGCCTGAACTGCCCGTTACCGAAGACGAAATAGCCTATTTGTTTTTGCAACGAACATTAAGCCTTACGGCCGGTTATACCCTCATCCCGGTGCGCCATTCCGATTATGAAATAAAACCTTCCATGCTGGTGAAAACTGACGGCATTACCTTTCAGGCCGAGGCAGGAGCCAATGTGTGGTACAAAAAACAATTTATGGGGGGAATGGGATACCGCTTGCAGGAAAGCCTGTTTTTCCTGGCCGGGTGGCAAATGAAAAACGGATTGTTTGTGGGCACTGCCTACGATTTGCTGGTGAATAAAATGGCTGCCGGACAGGCAGGATACGGTTCACTGGAATTGTTTGTTCGTTACCGGTTTAACATAGAGGTGGAAAAAAGAGACTTCAAGTATAAGAGTATAAGAATATTATAAAAACATAGCCAAAGCAAGGCCGGGTGTACTTAGGCATATACACGGTTGCGCAAAAAGCTATCTGGCGATAAAAGAAATAATTTAAACAGATGAAAATAAGCGTTGTATGAAAAAAATAATTTCATTTTCTGCATTACTGGTTGTTCTGGCGGGGTTCTTACTATCCTGCGGGAAGAACATGAATGGGGAACTTATCGGAGTATACAGTACCCCCTGGTTTGAGCCGGAGCCATTCGGAATGGTGTATGTGCCCCGCGGGTCTTTTGTTATGGGGCCGAACGATCAGGACGTAAACTGGTCGTTTAACTCACAAAACAAAACCGTTGGTGTCGAAAGCTTCTGGATTGATGATACCGAAATTTCAAACGGAGAATACAAGCAATTTGTAAACTCAGTGCGCGACTCGGTAACCCGTTTGGCCATTTACAAAAACCAATTAGGAGCCAACCCCGATGCATACGTTCGTACCGATCGCGAAGGAAACATCATGTACTACGATGAGTACAATGATATTCCGTTGTTAAACTACGAAGAAAAAATTTCGAGCCGCGATGTGGACCTGGTGTACGATCTGGATACCATGTTCTACTACCAAAGCAACATTGCTTACGGGAAACAGCTGAAAACCCACAAACTCAACTACACGTATGTTTGGGTGGATTACATTCAGGCATCGTTGAAAGAAAATAAGTTTGAACCGTTGCTGGGCCGCTACAACCGCGATATCTCACCCCTGTTAAATGGTGAAACCACCGACAGTTCAAAAGTAATGGTGCGTAAAGACGAGTCGTACCAAACTGATGATGGTACTGTTGTAAACCGTACCTATTATAAGGCATTAACATCGCGCAACGACTTTATCATGAGTCGTACCATTAACATTTATCCCGATACCTTGTCGTGGACACGCGATTTTACCTTCTCTTTTAACGAGCCGTACATGCAGCTGTATTTTTCACATCCCGGATATTCTGATTATCCTGTGGTGGGTGTAAGCTGGGAGCAGGCCGATGCTTTTTGCCATTGGAGAACCAGCCTGAAAAACAATTACCTTGCTGCTAAAGGAGAGCCATTTGTGCAAAAATACCGCTTGCCTTCAGAGCCTGAGTGGGAGTACGCAGCACGCGGTGGTCGCAGAGGTGCTATGTACCCATGGGGTGGTCCTTATACCCGTAAATCAAACGGATGCTTCCTGGCTAACTTTAAGCCTATGCGTGGTAGCTTTACCGACGATGGATACCTGATTCCGGCCAAAGTAGGATCGTATCCACCCAACGATTACAATTTGTATGACATGGCCGGAAACGTAGCTGAGTGGACCTCTACCGCTTATTCCGAAAGTACCATGGCATTTTTAAGTGAGATTAACCCCAATTACCAATACAACGCCAGCTCAAGCGATCCCCGCATTATGAAACGTAAAGTAGTACGTGGCGGATCATGGAAAGATGTAGCTTATTTCCTGCAGTGTGGTGTAGCCACCTACGAGTATCAGGATGAAGCGCACCCGTACATTGGGTTTAGATGTGCACGTACTTTTATTGGACCAGAATAACAGAAAACAAACTTATAATCATGAATA
>JAUIMD010000373.1 GCA_030433225.1 Bacteroidia bacterium | reverse complement strand
TCGATTGACAACCCAGCCAATATTTTTATCGGCTCCGAAAACAATTGCTATGTCCACCTGGGTTTTGTGGCCAATTATAACATAAATCCTAAATGGTCACTCAACGGTACGCTTGGCTTTAAACACTTTTCTAACGGGTCATTTCAGCAGCCCAATCTGGGTATAAATATCATTCCGGTTACAGTGGGTGTGAGTTACAAAATAAACAACGAGCCGGTTGATTTAACCAAAAAGCCATTACCGGAGTACAAGAAACACAACCTGATCAATGTGTCGTTTGCCGCAGGTAGTAAAAACTATAAAGCCGGAGGTGATAATTTCCTGAAAACGACCATTGGGGTAAATTACCTGCGCCAGATAAATTATAAATACCGACTGGGTATTGGTATGGATTTCTTTTATTCTGCCGCTGCCGGAGACCGCATTGCCACAGATGCTTCCGACTTTTCAAAAGAATGGTCGTATGCCATTGTGGGTTCGTGGGAGTGGGTGCTAACCGAGCGTTTGTATGCGCCCATTGCCCTGGCATTTTACCTGCACCGTAACGAAGAAAACAATGAAATTACCCAGTATTATGAGCGTATAGGGCTAAGGTATCGGTTAACCAATAATTTAGCTGCCGGCGTTACCATTAAGGCCCATAAAGGGGTAGCCGATTTTTTTGAGTGGACCGTGGCGTACACATTTCACAAAGATCCAAACTTTAAATAGCCCTGTTTATGGGGAGAATCAAAGCCGGTGATGCACGCATTTCCGGCTTTTTTTTACCTGAAGTTTTGTAGTTGATATCCTATAAACCCTTTCATTTGCACCTAAACCTGCCAATTAAACCTTATTTTTGTTTTTGTTAATTCCGACCAAAAGAGAAATTATGAATTCGAAATCCAACCATAAAATAGTGTGGGGTATTATTGGCGCCGGCGATGTATGTGAAAAAAAGAGTGCGCCGGCCATGTATAAAATAAAAAATTCGAGGGTTAAAGGGGTAATGCGGCGCAATTATGCACTGGCAGTTGATTTTGCCAAACGCCATAAAATTTCGCAGGTATACCAAACGGTAGAAGAGCTGCTGACCGACCCGGAGATAAATGCCATTTACATTGCTACCCCGCCGTCAACGCACAAAGCCCTGGCCATACAGGCCGCAAATGCCGGTAAAATGGTGTACGTTGAAAAACCAATGGCCCTTACCCACGCTGAGTGTACCGAAATGATAGAAGCTTTTGAGGCAAAAAAACTTCCGCTTTTTGTGGCCTATTACCGCAGGGCATTGCATAATTTTTTAAAAGTGAAAGAACGTATTGATGGAGGCGCTATTGGTGAGGTGCGCTTTGTGCAGGTAGACCTTGTTAAACCGCTGTTGCATTATGCCAACAATGCCGATAGCTGGCGGGTAAATCCCGAGATTTCGGGTGGAGGATATTTTCACGATCTGGCTTCGCACCAGTTCGATATCCTGGATTTTATTTTGGGCCCCATTCAATCGGCCACAGGGTATGGCGTTAACCAGGAAAAGATTTATGCTGCAAACGACTTGATAACCGGTAGTTTCCAATTTCAGTCGGGTATATTGGGAACCGGTACCTGGTGTTTCAATTCCAACGACACGTATGAGTCGGACGTAATTACCGTGGTGGGAAGTAAGGGAAGCATTGATTTTGCCACGTTTGCCCACGGAAGGGTAAACCTGAGGCGCGATACCATGGTAGATGAAGTTTTTAATTACCTCATGCCGGACCATATTCAGCAACCTTTAATTCAGCAGGTAGTAAATGCCATGAGTGGTGTAGGCAGTTGCAGCAGCACCGCAACATCTGCGGCACGCGCAAGTTGGGTGTTGGATCAGATTAGTGGCCAAAAATAAGCGGCAATGATTTTAAATACACGTATCCCCGTTAAATACATTGTTGGCAGCATTTGGCGCGATGTAGTTATTGTGTTCGGATTTTCCATGGTTACCTACATTGTGAGTATTTTTGTGGATTTTCCCATTGTTCCCCTTGGTGTTTCCTCCTTTTTAGGAACAGCAATTTCATTAATACTGGCCTTTAAATTGTCACAATCGTACGATCGTTGGTGGGAAGCCCGAAAAATATGGGGAGCCATTGTAAACGACTCGCGCACTTTAATTTTGCAGGTAAAAGCGTTTGCGGTTTACGACCATGAAGCCCTCCACCCTCTGGTAAAAAAAATGGCCTATCGCCAAATGGCCTGGAATTATGCCCTGGGGCAGGCATTACGCAAAGAAGAACCAATGGCAAACCTGGAGAAGTATTTACCGGAGGATGAATTAAAGGAACTTACAGCACATAGCAACGTGCCGCTGGGCATTATAAACCGCCACACGGCCGATGTACAATACCTGCTAAAAATACAAGCTATAAATGCGTATCAGCAGGTACAAATAGATCAAACCCTGGTACGCCTGGTTGAATCGATGGGGCAGGCCGAACGCATAAAAAATACGGTTTTCCCTACTACGTACAGGGTGTACCTGCACTTGTTTATTTACCTGTTTCTGGGGATTTTGTCCATTTCGCTTGTAGAGGTGGAAGGGTTTTGGCAAATCATTGTTTTAGCGGTTATCAGCATCCCGCTATTGTTGCTCGAAAAAACCGCCACCTATTTGCAAGATCCGTTTGAAGGGGTGCCCACAGATACCCCGGTTACGGCAATTGCACAAACCATTGAATTTAACTTAAGAAACTTAATTGGAGAAGAACCGGTTAAAGAGGCCACAAAGGAAGAAAGCTTTTTTACCTTGTAAGTGAAGAATATTGTGCACAAAAAAAGCCATTTGATATCATTTCAAATGGCTTTTTTAGTATGCACGTATAGGTTAATGGGTGCTCGGGAAGGTGTTGTTTTCCAGGGCGTAAGGCTGTCCGTCTTTTACCAGTGCCTGTTCCTCCTGGTTCAGGTTTTCAAAAAGCATTTCTGCACCATCTTTAAAAACAAGGTGCATCCCCTGTGGAATTTCTAATACAACTTTCTGGGTGTTTCCCGCTTCCTGATCATCTTTTCGGGCCGTAATGTATTGGTGCAATTCCAGCGTTTTGGAATCGTCTTTCCACCTGAAAATCGGATTTTTCATTTGAAAATTGGCATATTTCATGTGGTAGTTTTCCAGCTCCAATACCATCCTGAAATTTTCTTCGTGAGAATTTACGATGCGGTACACCGGGCTGGAAATTACCAGGTCGCCCTCTTTTTTTAAGGTTGGAATGGAGGAATCGGCGGTAAGTGTAAGCGTATCGTTTGCCGTAAAAAGCCGGCTTATGTATACGGTGTTGTTGCGCTCATCAAATTCAAGGGCTCCGCTGTTGCGCGATTTTATTTTCATTTTAAAATGATCGTTTGCTTCCTCCTGA
>JAUIMD010000372.1 GCA_030433225.1 Bacteroidia bacterium | reverse complement strand
AGGCACGTGCTGCCTTCGAAAAGGTTTTGGCAAAGGATGCATACCACGTTGGAGCCAAGGTAAATATGCAGTTAATTAAAACGGGTTTGGCCAAATAGAACGAACAGATACAATAAATTTATCGATGTTTGGCACCCTATAAAAAGAAGATAAAATGATAAAAAAGATAGCATTCATTTTTGCACTAATGTTGGCAACTCTTGCCTGCAAACAAACCGATTCAACAGTTTTGGATTTAGCCGGTAGCTGGACGTATAAACTGGATAGTTTAGAAGTGGGAGAGGCTGAAAAATGGTACAATGCAGATTTTTCGCAAAACATTCAGTTGCCGGGAGCATTGCGGGACTATAACATTGGAGATGAACCTACTTTACAAACCAACTGGACGGGTAGTATTTATGACAGTTCGTGGTACTTTAATCCGGCCATGGAAAAATACCGCCAGGCCGGCGATGTGAAATTTCCGTTTTGGCTTACCCCGGTAAAACACTACAAAGGCATGGCCTGGTACCAGCGCGAAATTGAAATTCCTGAAAACTGGGAAGGTAAAGAGGTGGTTTTTATGCTGGAACGTCCGCACTGGCAAACAAAAGTGTGGATAGATTCAGTTTTTATAGGGTCAGACAATAGCCTTTCGGTACCTCATCGTTTTCGTTTTAATACCAGCGATATCCACCCCGGAAAACATACACTTACGGTTTTGGTGGATAACGAAATTCGTGATATCGATCCGGGCATCAATTCGCACAGTATTTCTGACCATACGCAAGGCAACTGGAACGGAATGATCGGAGATATGTTTATGGAGCTTTCCTCGTCTGATTTTATACAAAGGATAAAGCTAACTCCAAACGTAAAACATAAAAAACTGGTTGCCGAAATACATGTTTCGCCCCATTCTACCTTATGGCCTGATAAGCTTAAAATTGACATTTCGGGTGTTAACCATGCGCATACGCTTAGCAATTTAACATTTCCGGTACAAACAAAAGAATCAGTAATAAGCGTAGAAATTTCAATGGGGGATGAGATGAAAACCTGGAGCGAATTCTCTCCTGCCTATTACCAATTTTCGGTACAAACCATGCACGGAGAAACGGTGTTGGACAATAAAACCGAAGTTTTTGGGATGCGCCAGTTCACCCTCGATAGTTTGCATTTTGCCATTAACGATACCACCGTGTTTTTACGTGGAACCACCGAGTGTTCTGTGTTTCCGCTTACCGGTTATCCACCTACCACCCCTGCTGAGTGGGACAGTATTTTTGCTGTGTGCAAAAACTTTGGACTCAACCACATGCGCTTTCACTCCTATTGTCCGCCCGAAGCAGCTTTTGTGGCTGCCGACCGTGCCGGAATATATCTGCAAATTGAAGGTCCGAGCTGGGCAAAATATTCCACCAATTTAGGGTACGGAAAACCGATTGACCAATACCTGATGGATGAGACCAAACGTATTTTGGATGAATACGGAAACCACCCCTCTTTTGTGATGATGGCTTACGGCAACGAACCATCGGGGCGTTACGTGGGTTATCTCGAAAACTGGGTGGATCATTTCCGTCAATACGATTCTCGCATTTTATACACCGGTGCATCAACCGGAGGTAGCTGGCACACCATCGAAAACAGCGATTTTATTGTACGTGCCCCACCGCGTGGTTTAAGCTGGAAAAGCAGAGAGCCCGAATCGGAATTTGATTACCGAAACAAAACAGAAGGTCAGAATAAACCTTACGTAACTTTTGAAATGGGGCAGTGGTGTGTTTATCCAAATTTTAAAGAAATTGAGAAGTACACCGGTTCGCTAAAAGCTAAAAATTTCGAGCTATTTCATGAAGATCTTCACGACAAAGGAATGGCAGATATGGCTGAAAAATTTCTGATGGCATCCGGCAAACTGCAGGCTTCATGTTATAAGCAAGAGATAGAAGCTACCTTGCGTACGCCCAACCTTGCCGGATTTCAGTTGCTTTCGCTCAACGATTTTTCAGGACAGGGTACAGCGCTGGTAGGAGTTTTAGATGCTTTCTGGCACGAAAAAGGCTATGTAAGTGGCAGCGAATTCAGCCGGTTTTGTAATGCTGTTGTGCCGTTGGCGCGTTTTCCAAAGTTTGTGTACCAAAACGGCGAGGTACTCAATGCTGAACTGGAGATTGCCAACTACAGCGGAAAAGCCATTTCTTCACCGGTGCGCTATACCATAAAAAACGAAGCGGGCGAGGTACTATCCAAAGCCGAGCTTAAAGGAAAAACCCTTCCATCGGGTAAAGCAACCGGGGTAGGTATGCTTTCGTATATTCCCGTTTCATCCCAAAAAGCCCGCAAATTGATTTTGGAGGTGGAGGTTGACGGCTACAGCAATGCCTGGAATTTTTGGGTATTCCCCAAAGAAGAGCAAATGCCATCCACCCAGGTGTATGTGTGCAAAACACTGGATGCCAGGGCCGAAAAAATACTGAACGATGGTGGCAAGGTATTGCTTTTGGCGGCCGGAACGGTTGAAAACGGCAAAGAGGTGGAGCACTACCAAACACCGGTGTTTTGGAATACTTCGTGGTTTCGCATGCGCCCGCCGCACACCACCGGGCTGCTGATAAACGATGCGCACCCGGTATTTGCCGATTTTCCAACCGATTATTACACCGATCATCAGTGGTGGGAAGTAAGCAACCGTGCGCAATGCATGAATCTGGAATTGTTCCCCGACGGATTTTCGCCCATCGTTCAACCCATCGATACCTGGTTTTTAAACCGTAAACTGGCCATGATGCTGGAGGCAAATGTTGGAAAAGGAAAATTGATGGTATGTAGCATGGATGTAGCAAGTGATTTGCCAAATCGTCCGGTAGCCACCCGCCTGTATAACAGCATGGTGGAATACATGGAGTCGGAACAATTTATGCCCAAATCAGCGGTGGATATGGCCACGGTAAAAGAGCTATTTGAAATAAAAGAGCGCCCGGTTTGGAATTCGTATGTAAATGAAAATCCGTAAGAATAAAATTCGCATTCTTGAAAATCAACGGAAGCACTCCAAAACGAAGGGAGCAATTGATTTTCTCGACTCCTTTTACGATTAGGGGTAGTTGAAAAATATAAACGCTAAAACTTTTCTGATGAAAGTAAACTGCAAATGGGTAGCTATTATAATAGCGAGTCTTTTAATTAGCGACTTATCCGCACAATCCATTGCTATCGATGCCCGTAAGGTATCCACCCAGGTGCAAAGCGGACATTTAAAAATGGGAAATCCCGGCCCTGATGGAAAAAAGCTGGAAGCCAACAGCGGCTACCTGACGCTGGATGGAAAGCCGATTTTGCCGGTGATGGGAGAAATACATTATTCCCGCGTAGAACCCGATCGATGGGAAGAG
>JAUIMD010000371.1 GCA_030433225.1 Bacteroidia bacterium | reverse complement strand
CGCCACAAATGGCGGTAAGTTGCATCGGGTCACTGTAATCAGGTACCTCGTCAGCTTCAAACGCAACGGTCTCATTTATGTCAAAAATACGGTCGTTAAAAACGTCGTAATATTTAAAGGTGACGGATTCACCTTCCGCCGAATTGCTAAAAATACGAAGTTTGTACACATTTTCGCCGGTGCCCGGAAATTCGACGGATGCGGTTTGTCCGCCTCTGATTTTCCCATCCACATACGCAATTAGTGCACCGGTTTCCAACAAGGTATTGCCTTGCGATACTTGAAAAATATACTCGGAATTGTACTCATATTGGGTAGCGAACTGTGCATTTGACGGGATGGTCGGCACCCGCAAAGCAGCGTAACTATGGCCGGTTGCAAGCGTGAAAAATAGCAAAACAGGGGCCATTAACCAGCGTTGGTACAAAGTGCCCAAACGTGGTTGTAAGCTGTAGTATGGAAGGGTATGCTGGATGTATTTCATGGTTCAATATTTACAGGATTAATGCGACGCTTTTACAATTTTGCGGATGAGTATTCCTTCGGTAGTAAGTAGTTGAAGGGTGTACACCCCAGACTCAAGTTGACGTAAGTTGATGTCCACTGCATTTTGGGTAGGTACAGTAACGCGTACCAAAGCCCCCAGCGCATTGTAAATGTTGATGCGTTGAACAGGAATAGGCGAGGATATGTACAATTGTTGTTGTACCGGATTGGGGTACAGCAGCACTTTTTGCTGCCACTGTACTGTGGAAGTGGCTGTAAATTGTGCCTCAGATAGCTGCAGGGGTTGCAGGGGTGTCCCTATCACTGCATCCTCTTTAAACGGTATGGTTACGTCGGAGGTGAGCACCTGCGCACTGCCCGAACCTTTATAGCTAAGGGTAACCAGTTCATCGGGGCGATTGGAAAAAACAGTCAGTATAAATACTGAACCTTCCAGTTCTCGTACTTGCCGTGCTTCGGTGACCCCACGCGCTTCATCTCCAACATAGGCTATAATAACGTCGCCTTTTTGCGTTATGTTGTTCCCTCCGGCATCCACCAATGTAGCAATAAATGTTGCGGAATGTTCGAATCGCTGAGGGGTAACATCATACGTGTTAAAAAGAACCTCACGGGTAGTAGTTGTGAGCTTTGCACTTTTGTTGGCCACTGCCGATGCATTGTATTGCAGGGTGGCATTGGATTCGGCTTTTAGTTTATACCCATGCATTATTTGCAGCGTTTCCAAATCGCCTACCCATCCGGATGCCGGGTAATAAACCGCCGAAGCGTCTTCACCTTTTAATACAATATCGCCTGCAGGCAGGGTAGTTGGGTTAAAAGCAGAGGCCAGTGAAATGTTCTGATTCAGAAGATATCCAACCGAATTCCATCCGGTAACGATGGGGATTTTTTGTACCGTAGGATTAACCAGGGTGCCGGTTACTTCCAGGCTGCCGCTGTTTTCACGATGGTATTTTACCATTTGTGAGGCCGGAAAATTTATTAAATCACCAAACCATCCGCCGGATGTATAGTATACCGAAGAAGCAGTTACCGATTTCAGGTAATCCTGTTCCGTATTTTGAGTTCCTGAAAAAAGATCAGTCAGGGCAGGACTATCGGGAGTCACATTCAGGGAAATCCAATTCCAGCCTTCCACTAAAGTTCTTGTGAAGGTTTCCTGCTTCCGGTTTACACTCACGGTCCATACCCGTTTTGTTTTACCGTCTTCAGCAGTAAGGGTATAGGTTTGTGGCAGGGTAAAGTTTCGGATACTTCCGTTGACAGGTGAGATTTTAGCCCCTTCTGAAAAGGTGAATACGGGGTTTAATCCTGAAATATCGTACCCATAGGGCAGCGTAAGTTCAATGGAGTTGCTCACCGTATCAATGGAATAGGATTCCAGATTGGTTAAGGTAACTGCTTCAATGAGCACATCTGAACTTAAGGTGTCGAGGTTATGCACGGTAACCAGTATTTCATCCGGGTCCGAATCCAGAATGCCATCGTTTACAACCAGGGTAAAGCGAATGACCGAATCCAGCACTACGGTAGGAGCCGTAAACGTAGGTTTGGCCTGGGTAGTGGATGAAAGTGGAATGCCGGCAGGAGCTGTCCATAAATAAGTTAAAGGATCACCGTCCACATCTGAAGAAAGTGTCCCATCAAGTTCTACCATTTCTCCCTCATTTACGTTCATGTCGCCGCCGGCAAATGCCACAGGTTTTTTATTGAGTTGTGCAATTGTAATTGTTACAGTATCTGCATCTGAATTGAGTACTCCGTCGTTCACCACCAATACAAACCGTACCGGGGTATCTTCATTTACTTGTGGGGCAATGAAGGATGGAGTAGGGCTAGTGCGATCAAACAAAATGATGCCATCCAGCGATGTCCAGGTATAGGAAACCGGATCCCCGTCTTCATCAAACGAGGCTTTTCCATCCAGTTTTATGCTGCTGCCTTCGGGGTACGATGTATCTTCTCCAGCCACGGCCACGGGCTTTTTATTGACCTGAACCACGGTTACTGTTACAGTGGAAGGATCGGAGTCGTCACTGCCATCGTTCACGACCAGGGTAAACTCATAATTGGTATTGGCATTCACCTCAGGTGCGGTAAATAACGGTTTTTGCGCCGTATTGTCGCTGAGGGTAATGCCTTGTGGAGCTGTCCAAACATAGGTAAGCGGATCGTTGTCTTCATCGTACGAACCTGAACCATCCAACTGGGCCTGTTCACCTTCGTTAACTGAGAAATTACTCCCTGCATTGGCGACGGGTGGATAGCTGGTTTGTTCTGTCCGCTTTACGTTTCCGTTAGCGCGGGCAGAAATCAGCTGGCCTTCGTTCCCCGTCATGGAGAGCAGGGTAAGGGGAGTTTCTTCCTGTAAAGCCATGGTGGCCTTTATTTCAAAAAGCAGGTAACAAACTACCCCGGATGTAATCCCGGTACTGGTAGCACCGGCAAAATTAAGGGTGTTTCCCTGCGCGGTTACTTCCAACAACATGCCTTCATTTCCTCCTTCTACCCCTTTAAATTCAACCTTATCGGGGTTATACCTTACTGCTCCGGTAAAGCCAAAAACAGACTTTCCTGCGGGAAGTGCAGAGGTGGAAATGGGAACCTTTGTGGTGCTGTTGAGCACACCACTGGTATTGTTAATGCTAAAGCGGTTATCGTTTATTGTAAAAATGCCACTGGTATTGGTGGCGCCATGGTCATCCACTGCGGTTACGGTAACTGATCCCCCCGATTTACCGGTAAGGTTGCCCTGCGCATCAATTTCGGCAACGGCTGTGTTTGATACGGATAGTGCGTAAGGAGCCGTTCCGTTGCCTACGGTAACCTTGCGCGTTTCGCCCCACATAAGGGTAGCCGAATTGGGAGA
>JAUIMD010000370.1 GCA_030433225.1 Bacteroidia bacterium | reverse complement strand
AAATCCATACCCAGGATGTATGGCGTCGGCTCCGCTGTTTTTAGCGGCAGCTATAATTTTTTGAGTATTCAAATACGTATCGTGCAAATTGCCCTCGCCCAGCGAAATGGCGGCATCGGCCTTTTTCAAATACCCAAACTCCGCATCATCACTGGCATACACCACCACCGACCGGATGCCCATGCGGTGAAGTGTGCGCTGGATTCGGGCAGTAATTTCTCCCCGGTTGGCGATTAACACCTTTTTTATATTACGGTATGTTTCCTTCATACATTATCCCTTCCATTGAGGCTTTCGTTTTTCAATAAACGCATTTAAGCCCTCCACGGCATTTGTTGTTTTTTTAATACGCACCAGCGACTGAATGGAAGTTTCGAATACTTCGTTAGTATTTTCTCCTGAAATGTTTGCCAACAGGCGTTTGGTTTCGATATGTGCATCGGGCGATCCCTTCAGTACATCATTTGCCAGACTAAGGGCAAATTCGGCCGCGTTCTCCTTTACAAGGTAATCGACCAGGCCACAGCGCAGGGCTTCTTTGGCATCAAAAAGTTCGGCGGTTAACACCTTTACTTTGGCTTTTTGCGGCCCCATACGACGTACAATGTGTGGCATTATGGTGGAGGGCGTAATGCCCAACCTAACTTCTGAAAACTTAAAACGGCTGGATTTTTCAGCCACCACAATATCGCATGCCGCCATAATACCAATGCCTCCGCCATACACCGGGCCATGCACTGCAGCAATTACCGGCTTTACGGAATCATGAATGTGTTGAAATAATTCAGCCAGCAATCGACTGTCTTTCAGGTTTTGTTCGTTGCCCGATGTGGCCGACGCTTTCATCCAATGAATATCGGCCCCAGCACAAAACGATTTCCCATTTCCACCCAACACAATGGCTTTCACCAGCTTTTGTTGCTGAAAATCGGCGACAAGCCGAAGCAGCTCCTGCATCATTTCGGGCAACAGCGCGTTGTACACCTCGGGGCGGTTCAACTGCACAAAGCCTATATCATTTTCGATCTTATACGTTATCATTTGCATGGTTACATTCGAAATACACCCGGCGCCGGATCGGGAATGGGTTTATTGAGGGTTACAGACAGGCACAAGCCTAAAATCTCACGGGTTTTGGCGGGTTCTATAATGCCGTCATCCCAAATGCGCGACGAACTGTAAAAGGCTGAACTTTCCAGCTCGTAACGCTTCCGTATTTTATCCATCATGGATTGTCTGGTTCCTTCATCCAGTTTTTCGCCTTTTGCCTCGAGCTGCTGTTCTTTTACTGTTGCCAGCACCTGTGCCGCCTGCTCACCTCCCATTACCGAAATGCGGGCATTGGGCCACATAAACATAAAATTAGGATTAAACGCACGACCTGCCATGGCATAATTACCGGCGCCGTAAGACCCGCCGGTTACTACGGTTATTTTGGGAACATTGGCCGTTGCTACTGCATGCACCATTTTGGCACCTTCTTTGGCTATTCCCCGGTGTTCATAATCTTTGCCCACCATAAAACCGGTTATATTCTGCAAAAACACCAGCGGAATTTTACGGTAATTGCACAGCTCAATAAAGTGGGTTCCTTTCAGTGCCGATTCGGGAAAAAGAATTCCATTGTTGGCAACAATCCCAACCGGGATACCCATGATGTGTGCAAAGCCTGTAACCAGTGTGGTACCATACCGTGCCTTAAATTCCTGAAACTTACTTTCATCTACAATGCGTGCAATAACTTCATACGGATCGGTTTGCCGTTTTGCATTCCCGCTTACTACTCCGTATAATTCATCCGGCGCATATTCCGGCGCTTTAGGGGTTTTAAAATTCAGGGGATATTTTTGAGGCAGTGACAGCGTTTCAAATACATTGCGGCATATCTGCAACGCATGTTCGTCATCCTCGGCCAAATGATCTGACACCCCGGAAATGCCGGTATGCACCTCGCCACCACCTAATTCCTCAGCCGTTACATCCACCCCTGTGGCCGCTTTCACCAGGGGGGGACCTCCCAAAAAGATGGTTCCCTGGTTGCGAACTATGACGGATTCGTCGCTCATAGCCGGCACATAGGCGCCCCCTGCCGTGCACGAACCCATTACCACAGATATTTGCGGAATGGCTTTACTGGAAAGCTGTGCCTGCAGGAAAAAAATTCTGCCAAAATGCTCTTTATCCGGAAATACCCGGGTTTGTTCCGGCAAAAACACGCCTCCTGAATCTACCAGGTAAACACAGGGAATGTTGTTTTCAAGCGCTATTTCGAGGGAACGAATGTGCTTGCGAATGGTTTCTTTGATATAGGTGCCCCCCTTTACGGTTGCATCGTTGGCAATTACCATGGTTTCGTGTCCATGAATCAATCCAATGCCAGAGATGATGCCTGCCGATGGAAATTCATTGTTGTATTGATCGTAGGCCGCAAGGGATGACAACTCCAGAAAAGGGGTATGCGGATCAAGCAATAATTCGATGCGTTCCCAGGCGGTTAACCTGCCCCGCTCCTTGTGTTTAATCACCGATGGGGAGGTGTGCCTTTCCTTTACTTGTTTTACTGCCTCCAGCCAATGGCTTAACAGGTTTTTATTATGGATGTAGTTTTCCTTAAATTCTTCCGATTCGGGAACTATTTTACTATTCAGTTTATCCACGTATTGCGCTTTTCTGTATTCTTTACAAACAGGATTTGACAGAGATTGTTTACCGGCAGCACCCCTGCCCCCGACTTACAAAAACAAATACCATGGCCGGTATACGTACACGCTCAGGCCTGAAGTAACAAGTCGGCAAACTTTTTAATGTAAGCATCCTTTTCCCGGTTTTTATATTGCATAATGTACCGCGGATGCTCCAGGGCAACAATTTTCTTAAACAAGGGTATCCTCCGGTTCATGCTTTCGAGAAACTGCCGGTTTTTGCCGGTACCTAAACAAAAGGCCACATGGTTGTGCACCCCAAGGTTATATTGCTGCTGGTACCAACGTTCGATTGCGGGCGTTAATAGCTGCTGCAAAGCCTTACTATCGTAATAATTGTAGTTGACCCACGATTTTTCAGCTTTTTGTTTTACATAGCCCAGGGGAGAAACAGCTCCAATGTAAAATTTGCCAAAAAACCGGTCGGGGCCTCCAAAGGCATCTACCAGGTCAAAAATGAAACGTGCCGATGTTTCGCGGGTTTCAATCCCATGGGTGGAAATGTTACATTTTTCCTGTAAACACCAGGTATCAGCAAACGGAACCCCGGTTAGTCCAGCACCCATACGCCCCGGGTTGATGCCAAAAATGGCGATCCTTTTTATGGTATCGGCATAGTATTTTTGGTAAAAATCGGTAGTAATATGGTGCACGGCACCTGCATGCTCACCCTTAAACGGATTCATG
>JAUIMD010000369.1 GCA_030433225.1 Bacteroidia bacterium | reverse complement strand
AATCACATTATTGTTGCCGTGCCTTTACAAAAGGATACGGTTTGGCTGGAATGTACCAGTGCGTTTTCTCCTGCCGGCTACCTCTCTGATTTTACGGACGACCGTTACGTATTGCTTATTAAAGAAGATGGGGGACAACTGGTAAAAACGCCCGGATATGCAATTGATGAAAACAACAAAGCCATAAATGGTTCCATTCAACTCAAAGCGGATGGATCGGCCATATTAAACTACACCCGTACCTATAGCGGAGCCACCTACGATCAGGTGTACCGGCTTACCCTGATGGATGAAAAAGACAGGCGAAAGTCCATTATCAAATCCATTCAGATACCACATTTTGATTTAATGGATTACCAATTGGAAGTGCACAAGCAACGTGAACCTGTGGTGGATAAAATAATTAAAGTGAACATACCGGCCTGCTACACTACCGTGGGGGAAAAATATTTTTTAAAACTCAACCAGGCAAACGAGCTTTCAGGACTTCCCCCCTACTCCCGAAACAGAACAACGCCACTTTATTGGGAACGGAATTATAGTGAAGATGATACGCTCACCTTTGATTTACCGGAAGGTTTTGATGTTGAAACCTTACCTGATGCAAAACAACTCGATACTGAATTTGGAACGTACTATTTTACGGTGGAAAAAAGCAATCAAAAAATTATCTACCGGCGACATCTTGAAATTTATAAAGGCACGTACCCCAAGGATAAATACAATGCATTTATCGATTTTTTGAGCAAGGTTGTACAGGCCGACAAATCACAGGCAATTATAACCCGCAATGGGTAAACCAACAGCCACAAAAAGAACTAAAAAGATCCACTTCAACGCGTTGTGGATCTTTTTATTAGTACGGGCACGCACCGAACCTTTTGCTAGTACCTAAACAAAATGCTACATTGCGCCTGCAATTGGCATACAGAATTATAGCAATGCACCACATACAATTTCCCAGCAAATTATTGGAAGCCGCGGTTAGCGAATTTTCGCAACTCCCGGGCATTGGGCGCAAAACCGCACTGCGCCTGGTGCTTCACCTACTCAGGCAAGATAAATCGAAGGTAGAAAGCTTTAGCTACGCCATTTCCGAACTGAAGGCGCATGTCAAATTCTGTAAAAAATGCCACAACATTTCTGATAACGACCAGTGCAACATTTGCAGCAACCCAAAACGCAACGATGAAATCATTTGCGTGGTAGAAAACATACGGGATGTGATGAGCATTGAACAAACCTCTCAATTCAATGGCCTTTACCATGTACTGGGAGGCGTAATTTCTCCCATGGAAGGAATAGGCCCTGCTGACCTTGAAATTGACAGTTTGTTTAAACGTGCCGAAGAAGGAAGCATTCGAGAGGTAATTATCGCACTCCCCACCACCATGGAAGGCGACACCACATCGTTTTACATTTATCGTAACCTGAACGAGCGTGAAGTACTCGTTACCACCCTTTCACGAGGAGTTTCTGTGGGCGATACCCTGGAATACAACGACGACCTTACCCTGGGAAGATCCATTTTGCACAGGCTCCCATTTAGTCAAACGCTAAACAGTTAAGCATGCTTGAAAACAAATACAAACGCTGGCATTACATGGTTTCTGCCTCTATTTTTACCATACTGGTCGTTGGATTTCTTGCATTCAAAGGGCAATCGTCAGGTTTATATCCCCCAAAAGCACTGGAACTGATTAAATCGTTTGCCTATTTACTCACCTTTGTTGGCATTCCCATGGCATACGGTTGGTTTAAAGGCTTTTTAAAAATTAAAAAGGAAGAGGCAGAGGTCACAAACGAAAAGGAACAAAGAGAATGGCGCCTCCGCTTTATTGTTTTCTCCACCTTGTGCCTCCTTAACTCCATACTGTACATCAGCACTTTTGATCGGTCCCTGATGTTTTTGCTCATCATTAGCCTGCTGGTATTTTTTCTGAACAAACCTCGCCCAACACTCACCAATGAAACCCACGACTAAACTGGCCAACGACTCTTTTTTACTCGCCACATTTGCCTTTTGGTGTATTGCGGCGGGCATCCTTATTTTTTTTAGCAAGGCCGAAATTCACTTGTACCTGAACGAGTTACACAGCCCCTTTTTCGATCAGTTTTTTAAGTATGCCACCTACATGGGCGATGGAACGGTGGTGGTACTTTGTATTCTGGTGCTGGCTTTTTTCAGGGTTCGGTACGGTATTTTTGCCCTGGTTGGATACCTGGGTTCAGGCCTTATTGCCCAGGTTCTAAAACGTTTCGTTTTTCGGGACGTTAAACGACCCCTCGGCTTTTTCGATGGAATTGCCGACCTGCACCTGGTGCCGGGGGTAGATGTGCACACCTCCAAAAGTTTTCCGTCCGGACATACCACAACGGCTTTTGCTTTTTTTGCCTGCCTTGCCTTACTTACGCACTACAAACCACTGCGTTTATTCCTTTTTGTTTTGGCACTGCTGGGAGCCTACTCGCGCATTTACCTCTCGCAACATTTTTTGGTGGATGTGTTTGCCGGCTCCATTATAGGTACCGCAACCACGTATGCACTCAAGCCTTTTTTCATGGAATCCGACAAGGCATGGATGGAGTATTCGTTGAAAGACAAGCTGTTTTAGACCTGAAAAACCGAATGCCGGCTATTTTTTTTACCTTTGCCCCTACTTTAACTTAACAAACGAAAACTGAAAATCTCGAATGGTCATTGCAATCGAATTTGATGGGGTCATTGTAGAAGATAAATATCCTGCCATAGGAGAAGAAAAACCTTTTGCATTTGATACCCTAAAAAAACTACGAAAAAGAGGGCATACATTAATTTTATGGTCGCGCCGAACGGGCCACCTGCTGGATGAGGCCGTGGAATTTTGCCAGCAACACGGAATGGAGTTTTATACTGCCAACAAAAGCTACCCTGAAGAAGAACTGGACAAAGATGTGAGCCGGAAAGTTAATGCCGATTTATTTATTGACAACCGCATGCAAGGTGATTTACCAGACTGGGGCGCCATTTACCAAATGATTAAGCGAAACAAAGTATACCAACCGTTTAGTGCTTTAAACGAAAGTGTACAAAACCCCGGTTTCTTTTCGCGTTTATTGAAAAACATTTCTTAGCCTGCACCATGACCATTGCCATAGATTTCGACGGAACCCTTGTAACGCACAAATTTCCTAAAATCGGAAAAAAAATACCGTATGCCATAGAGGCAGTTAAACAATTAAAGGCCGATGGCCATAAGTTGATTTTGTGGACCTACCGCGCCGGCAATATGCTGCAGGAAGCTGTTGATTACTGCCGCAAAGAAGGAATTGTTTTTGATGCCATTAATGAAAATTACCCGGGAGAAACCCTTAATCAGGGGCGTGTAAGCCGAAAAATTATTGCCGAG
>JAUIMD010000368.1 GCA_030433225.1 Bacteroidia bacterium | reverse complement strand
TGTACCTACAATGCTAATTATGTGCTGTTTATTAAAGTTGGTTTGTCCTTTGCTGTAAAAGATAAGAGGGGCATCACTGCATTCTTTTAAACGCTCAGGGTATGAGGCATCCTGATAAAAGTGTACGCCAATTTTGTATTTGGTTATAAAACGAAGTTCCTCATCCGCCCTCTCGAGGGGTTCGGCACTTTGAATTTTACGAGCCGTTTCAGGACCAATGCCGGGTATTTTTTCCAACACCCGTTTTTTTTCTTTAAAAACAGCTTCCACCCCGCCACAATAAGCCACCAATTGCCGCGCATTGAGCAAGCCCACCCCATGTATACAGGTAAGTGCAATTTTATACCGTAATGATTCTTCGTGCATTGAAAAGTTCGTATCCAACAAATATAAAAAATAAAAAGGGTGTTGAGAAAACTCCCAACACCCCACTATTTTAGTTTTTTATTTCGCTAACTGTTAAGCCTTTACAAAATCGTTCCACAGTCCATTGTCAGAATAATCCACAATAATCTGCGTATTGTTTTGATAAGCAAAACGGTTCATAAGCTGCGATAACTCCTGCGACATCATGCTTAATGAATTGTTGACCATTTCGGGCTGAAAACCTTTCAATCCTAAATCAATTACCATTTCCATGGACACAATTCTACTTAAAACACGGCCTAATTCTACCAGTTTACGTTGTGGCATTTTAAAGTCGAGGTTAAAATTCAGCATATCTTTCAACCTACCCGATGACTTTTTGGTCAGTTGGAATCCTTTAAGAAACTGGAACAGGTTGTTCTCTTTTCCTCTGCGCATCATTTTTACCACGGCCTCTGAAATTTGGGCGTACAAAATATCGTTTGAGCCTTCAAAAATCTGGAAAGGGCGGCTGTCAACAATGGCTCGCCCTGCGATGTGGTTTAATCGATAGGCCTTGGCTCCTACCAACTGAAACAGTTGCTGAGCCGACTCCTGCATAAGGTCGGTTACAACGGTTTTTACAGAATTGGCTTTGAGTCCTTCGGGCATCAAATCAATTTCGGTAGCCACATTATCGGCACTGTGTGCACATATTGCCGATGTTATGGTAAAGGCAGATTGTATACGCGACAAACGTTGCTGTACCTGGTCGTAACTGAACAAACTTTTAGCTCCTACCAGTCTTTCCTGGCAATGGGTTATGGCCTCGTCCATCATGCGGCGGATAAATCCAAGCGCCATGGCTGGAATTTCCATACGGCTACGGTGGAGCGTATCCAGCATAAGCGCTACCCCATTGGTTTTGGGCTCCAGCTTATAAATTTTAGGGATTTTCGCATCAATTTTATTTCTTCCATAAGGAATTTGATACAGTCCCAGGTTTTCGTAGTACTCTTCTACTTCAATAATCTGATCCGAATGATTGTTATCGCTAACAAAAAAGTCGATATCGCGCATCAGGCTTCCCTGCTTGGTTTGCTGCCGTGCAGTTAACAACCAATAGTCGGCCCAACCGGTTAGCCCGGCCCAGTGTTTGGTTCCTTTCAGGTGGTAATAACTTCCTTTATCCACATACGAAGTTTGCATGTTCAGGGCATCGCTACCAAAATCAGGCTCAGTAATCATTAAACCGCCCATTTTCCGGTCCTTTAAAAAGCCCTGGAAAACTTTGCGTTGTACATCGGCATGTGCATATTTCGATACCGGTTGCAAAAACAAGGCCCAGTTAATACCAAAGGTCAGGCCCAGGGCCAGCGATTCGTAAGAGGCTGCTTCCACCAGTTCAATGCCTTCTTTAATTTTTCCCCCTCTACCCCCAAATACTTTGGGAATAAATGTTGTAAATGGATTGGTTGACATGATTTCGCGCATTACAAATGGCGGCATCCCCCTCCTTATTCCAAGGTCATTTATATCAGCTCTTTCATAAAATACGGTTTTCAGTTTCTTTTTAAATCCCTCCAAAAACTCTGAAAAAGGCTGCAATACATCCGATCCTTCCAATGTTCTTTCTTTTTTAAATTCCATAAAACGATTTTATTATCCTCCGCACAAAATGCTATTCTGTTTTCCAGCCCAAAAGCCGCCTTGCCCTTACAGCTGCGAGTTTTGACTTACATGGTTAACAACCAAGCAATTGATACTTCACAAAAGTATAGAATTGTTTCGGGATAGCTGCATTAATTTATTCTAAATTAAATTCTCACCTCTAAGCAATTCAGCAACAACACAAAGGCGCTGTTCTTTTTTGTAATGAATTTCTAATTTAGAATACAAAAGGCTACCCGTTGGCCCGTACGGTGTTTCCACCTAAGGCATATCCTTTTGAAAATCAAACTGTTTATTAATGTGCAGGTAAAACTGCATTACCATACGTGTTTTGGCCATAATGCGGGGATGGCTTTTGGCGAGGTCCCAAAATTCTTTCCGGTCCATCATCAGGTTTTCGGCAATGGAGTTAAAGTCATTCTCAAAACTGGACAAGGCATAGGGATACAAAAAGCCTTTCCCGGCCAGTTCTTCGTTAAATACGATCGATGTATTTCCGGTTTTCAACGCCTCCACCCCTGATTGCCCATAGTGCATGGCCGAGTCGTTAAGCAGGTTCCATTGCCCCCTGTCAAAAGCCTGGTTGTTTTGGCGGAGTAACAAGGATGAAAATTCTGCATGAAAAGCCATCTCCAGCCATTCGTCTGAAAACCCGCGGTTGCACAGGTAAATGTTGGTTAAAGAATTGGTTCCACCATAACGCAAGCCATAAAATTGGAGTGTTTGCACCACGTATATTTTATTGAGGTGATGCGCAAGTACATCGGCAGGGTATTTTTTTAAGGCCTGCACCAATACCCGTTGCGATTGTTCTTTATGGGCGGCATCAATAGGCGTTGCAGTGGCGTTAATTTCAGCATTCAGCCACTTTTCCGGAAAAATGGAAGGCTGCGACTCAAATGAAATTTTTTCCACCAATTGTGCCTCGTCTGCAGCGCGCAGCGGAACAATGGCTAAAATACTAAGGATAACAATGCAGTACGTCGACTTACTCATGACAAAATCCAGGGTAACACAGGCCTGTTGGTTGAGAAAACAGGCAACTCGCATCAAAACACATAAAACCTGTGCTATGTTTACCGGGCAAATGTTATTTTTACCCTTTCAAAATAGCAACCCAAAATAAGGCAAGGTCTCATTTTATGTACAAAACAACACTTATTGTTCTTTTCTCACTAATCATCAATTCATTAGCTTCGCAAAATTCGACCCCCACGGTAGTAACTGCCCAACCGGGCGATGGCATTTATAAATTGTTATCGCGGCATGGAATTGCAGCAAAAGAAATCAACGCGTTTATTGAACTGAACCAAAATAAACTGATCAACGGCAATCAATTAATAGTTGGGGAAACGTACAAACTGCCCATGGCAGAAGCATC
>JAUIMD010000367.1 GCA_030433225.1 Bacteroidia bacterium | reverse complement strand
AGCACCTATCAGCCCAACGGACTATTATTAAAGCACGGGGCTAAAATTTCGATGAGTGGTGACTGGCCCGCTTCAAGTCCCAATCCATTTGCACAGGCCTACACGTGTATAGAACGTAAAATGCCGGGCGATGAGAAATCGCAGGGAATTGAGGATACAAAAATGAACATGGAACAAGTAATCATATCCTATACCATCGATGCAGCATACCAACTTGGATTTGACGACATTGTAGGTTCCATTAAGGCCGGTAAAAAAGCCGACCTGGTGATTCTGGACCGTGATATTTTTGAAGTTTCTTCGGAGGAAATACTCCAAACCCAGGTACTTTCTACCCTTGTAAATGGGAAGGTAGTTTATGAAAAAAATGGAGAATTAGCGAGAAGGTAACCTCTTTATTTCTTTTGGTTATCCGGCCTTGCTGCACAGCAGGGTCGGTTTAGCATAAAACAGCATTATATGTTTTTTAGGGTTTTATGGTACAAAAAACACTATTGGAGTAAATACTCATCTTCAGACACCTTGCAACAGTGAAACAACTATTCTTCCCTTTCTTACTATTATTTAGCATGTATTTACAGGCACAAGAGTCGCACTACAGCAACTCGTACGTGGGTGGAAGATCCACCATGTTATGTGGGAGCATGTTGGGATCGGTACGCGATAACAGCTCCATTTATTACAACCCCGGCGGTCTTGCTTTCTCTGAAAACTCTTCGTTCTCACTAGGGGGAGATGTTTACTATTACGACTATTTGCAAATGGAAAATGCCGTAGGTAAAAATAAAAACCTTTACATGAATACCTTAAATGCCCACCCGCAATTGGTATCGGGGGTAATAAAAAGCAAAAAACGTCCGTGGTTATCGGTAAATTATGCCTACCTGAACAAGCATTTATCACGCGTGCGCGCCAATAAAACACACCAAATGGATTACGATGTTTTTCCCTCCCTTCCTCAAAACGAGAGGTATAGTGCCAGTTTTGAGTTTGAGGACGTGGTTCGAGAGGACTGGTTGGGAGCCGGGTTTGGTTATCGTATCAACGAAAACCTGGGACTGGGCTTTAGTGTTTTTGCCACTTTCCGTAGCCAGCGACACAAAGAAGTTTTAGATATCAATGTATTTGAGCCTCAACATACCACTGCTCCCGTTCCCCTTGCGGGCACCAACAACAGTTATATGAATGCGGACTATCTGAGCATTGGGATTGTACCCAAAGTGGGGATATCATACGAGATGGACAACTGGACACTGGGTGGTACCCTTACCTTCCCACGCATTCCGGTGCATCACGTTTCCAGGGGAAGCCTGATTCGGTCGGAAGAATTGAGCATGAAACCGCAATCGAATGACATTTACAAAGCACAGTTTCATCAGGATAAATTGCACTTTTTGTACAAATCACCCTTAAGCATAGAAGCAGGATTGCAATACTCCTTACACCGTTCAAAAGTGTATGCCACCCTGGGATATTTTCATGAGATTAAAAAATACCGGCTGATAAAACCGGTCACCTTGCCTCCGGGTTCTATACAGGATGCTTTGAATCCTGGGAACCGCGATTTCACACACATTATGATGGCCAGCAAACCGGTGTTTAATGTAGCACTAGGGTATGAGCATTGCATACAGGAACACCTAAACCTGCTGTTTGGGCTAAGCACAGATTTCAATCCAAACAACTGGCAAGCACTTACTGGTGATGAAGCAACCCTCAGTTGGTCTACCTGGAACATCTACCATGCTTCTGGTGGTTTCGAATACGAGACCGATCAGTTCAGTCTTACCCTGGGGTTTAATGTCGGTGGAGGTGGCAGTCAAAATCAAGCTCAGTTGTTTAATTTTGATACCCCCAATAGCAATAACGCCTTGTTGGGAACTGTGCAAAACGAAGTCAACAGTTTTTATCTGCGCACCAGTATGGTATTAGGGTTTACGTATTATTTTAATTAAATGGCTAACCCACCATGCATGGCTTACCTACCCATTAAACCAATCGTCTTAGGGCCGTAAGTTTATGGGTTAATGTACCGGTTTGCGCATGTACAATTCCGTTTGGGGTGATGCCATCCACCCGAACTTTTCCACTGGCATGGATGATGGTTTCCGCATCCATTAAAATTCCAACATGGGTAATTTTATCCGGACTTTTCCCAAAAAAAGCCAGGTCGCCGGGCTTTACGGCACTAAGGGTATTCACTGCAGTACCCTGACCAACCTGTTGTGAGGCATCCCTTTGAAGGGGTACCCTTGCCAGCTTATACAACACCTGGGTATACCCGCTGCAATCTATGCCCAGGGCTGTTTTTCCTCCCCACAAATAAGGCGCATTTTCAAATTTACGGGCCAGGCGCAACATTTCGTCTACCGATAGTTTCTCGCCCTCACAACTCCATTTCCCCACCCGAATAACGAACGGTTCGCCTTGATGCAACAACACATGCTTATCGTTTTCTTCAAGACGAATACCGGCACCTGCAGGCAGCAGCAACTGAGCCCCCGTGGTAATATTTTCGGCGTGCAGGTATAGGGACGCCACCCATGCCGGTACACCCACCGCTTCAGCCGGGGCTGGCACAAGTTGTTTCGCATCCACCCATCCCCGGTATCCATCAAAAGTTCCCTGCACATGCCTCCATTGCTTGTCTGCGGCAAGTACTTCGCACGTTTCACCATACAACAGTTGCGTGACCATTTCCGATGCATCTGCGGCATTTTTACGTACGGGTGCCACGGGAACCACAACCGAACAAATCTCAGGCATATCTTTTAATTCTTTAACAAAACGTCACTAAAATACGACAAAGATCAGCATATAAAAACCAAAGCCGTGACAATATTCATATTTTGCCTAATGGTGGATTCGTTTTTTTGCAAGAAACAATGGCATAAATATTTAAAGCATGAAAATTGGCGTTCCTAAAGAAATAAAAAACAACGAAAACCGGATTTCACTCACTCCGGGCGGGGCTTTTGAACTGGTAAAAAATGGTCACCAACTCTATGTTCAGAGCGGGGCAGGCGAAGGAAGCTCGTTTACCGACCAAAACTATGTGGATGCCGGCGCAACCATTTTGCCGACCATTGAGGAGATTTATGCAATGGCCGACATGATTGTGAAAGTAAAAGAACCCATCGAGCCCGAATACAAGCTCATTAAAGAAGGGCAACTGCTTTTTACATATTTCCACTTTGCTTCTTCCGAGGCGCTAACCCATGCCATGATTGATCGGAAAGCCATTTGCCTGGCCTACGAAACGGTAGAAGCCAAAGACCGTAGCCTTCCGTTGCTCATTCCCATGTCGGAGGTAGCTGGCCGAATGGCTGTGCAGGAAGGAGCTAAATACCTGGAAAAAACCTATAACGGACGCGGTGTTTTAATGGGCGGAGTTCCAGGTGTGGCAC
>JAUIMD010000366.1 GCA_030433225.1 Bacteroidia bacterium | reverse complement strand
AGATAAGCAGTAAGCCAATAACTACCATGAATTTGACAAAATCAGGCTTGCCATCAAACCAATGCAGTACCCCTCTATCTAACACGATACCGAAAATAAATGCGATAATAAGTGTGAGGAAGAATACAAAAATTAATGGCATTCCTGTAAATACTAATAACCAGGCAATGAAGGTTGTAGTTACAGCCATTTCACCTTGTGCGAAGTTAATCATACCAACTGACTTATGAATGGTGACAATTGCCAAAACCGGATATGCCAATGTCAATTACCGTATATAAGAATGATTTGCCTGATCAGGTCCGATTTGGTCATGCTCGACATTAAGCATGTGAACGAAGAGGCCTACAGTCAGCTTACCAGCGGAAGAAACCTGAAAAAGGTGCTGGACTTTGCCCAACACCGCGAAACATCAGGCAAACCCATGTGGCTAAGGTATGTACTATTGCCCGGATACACCAATCAGGCAGAAACGTTGCACAAGGTGGGAACCCGTTTTGGAGGCCTCAAAACAGTAGAACGAATCGAAATTCAGCCCTACCATAAACGGGGAATCCACAAGTGGGAAAGTCTGGGATGGGATTACAAACTGCACAACGTGCCGGAAAACACCCCTGAACAAATTAAAGAAGCAGAACACATTTTTCAACAGTACTTTAAAGAGGTAAAAATCAATTAGCACATGAGTTTACACACTCCCCCTGAACTGATACAAATTGCCGGCGATGCCGCCATAAAAAAAGACAGTTATTCCATACGTAAAATACTTTTGCTCAGTTTTTTGGCAGGAGCTTACATTTCATTTGGCGGTTTACTTTCCATTGTAGTGGCCGGTGGAGTACCCGGTATTGCGGCAGAAAACCCTGGTATAACCAAGTTTCTGTTTGGCGCCATGTTTCCGGTTGGGCTTATGATGGTGGTGATGGCGGGAGCTGAACTATTCACAGGCAACAATGCCTATTTTATGCCCAATGTGCTTTCCGGCAAACAAAAGTGGACGGCTCCTTTGCGCAATTGGGGATTGGTATACATCGGCAATTTTTTTGGAGCCGTATTTGTAGCCTACTTTCTTACTTACCTTACCGGCGTGGTGTCGGCATTGCCCTGGAAAGACATGGTGATGGGCATTGCAGAAGGAAAAATGGGCAATCCGTTTTACAAAACTTTTTTAAAGGGAATAGGTGCCAACTGGCTGGTATGCCTGGCCTTATGGATGGGAATGTCTGCCCAGCAAACCAGTGGCAAAATAATGGGCATATGGTGGCCCGTAATGACCTTTGTTGCCCTGGGCTTTGAACACTCCATTGCCAACATGTTTTTTATACCACTGGCGATGTTTCACGGGGCTGAAATTACGTGGGGAGGGTTTGTAGTTCAAAATTTAATACCTGCAACATTAGGCAATATTGTGGGCGGGGCATTTTTTGTAGGAACCCTGTACTGGATGGCCTATAACCGCGAGAACAAGCAAAAAACAGAAAAGTAGCTGCTTACTTTTAAAAGAATGGAATGCTCGGTTTGGCCGGGCATTTTTTTATCCGCGGGCGGTACATTCGGCCCAACTCTCCATTGCAAAAGGTACCAAATGAAAGAAGAGAATCATCGGGCGATGATCCTCTTCCATTATACACGAACCGTTATGCAAGCAAACTTTGAAGTTGCATGTCAAATATAGAGCATTTTCTGAAAGTAGCGAAACATATCGGTACTATTTTTTTGATTTTTTTTCGTCAGATGTAATGTAAATTGAGTATCCTACTAATTTACAGGGTACTAAACAAAAACCGGTCGGTTAATTTATTTTTCGCTGCAAACTTATGTTTAATGAATAATTAAATAAGCCTTAAGAAGCTTCACTTTCGTCCACAAATTAATGACGGTGCTTGCCTTCAAAATAACTGTCTTCAAATGTTTTTAGCGCAGCCTGCATGTTTTTAATATGCTCCAAATCGGTGGTTTGTTTGGATTTCATGGCATACACCTGAAGGGCATGCAAGGCCGTAAGTTGCGTAATGTACTTTTTGTAGGCTGCTTCATCCGAAGGGTCCGCCATTTTTACCCGTTGGTGCAGAAAATACTGACTTACCATTTCCTGAATTTTGCTGGCATGTTCTTCCTTGTTATTCACCCAACGTACCAGCTGATTGTAATTTATGTCGGATTGTTGCGACAATTCATTGATCTGGTTCATCGACTTTTCAATGGTAGAAATGTGCTCGCTTAAAAGTGCAATACGGGTCTCATCGCCATAGATTCCACACGGAATTTCGCAATGGGCATAGGCGTTGGAAACAGGGAGAAAACTTACTGCGGTAAACATAACAAAGGCTGTGAAAAGTATTGTTCTCATTTTAGTTGGTTTTTAAAGTTCACTACTATCAACAGCTCCATTACAGATAAGTTTGCCCGAAACCGCAAGAAAAAAGGCCTGAACAATCGCTCAGGCCTTCGTGCTTATTTGGTTTTAATCTTTCGCATTCGCAAACTCAGTGGCGTTACCTCCAGGTATTCGTCGTCTCGTATGTATTCCATCGATTCTTCAAGAGAGAAGTTCACTTTAGGTGCAATTTTCATGGCTTCATCTGTACCAGATTTTCGCATGTTGGTTAATTGCTTTCCCTTTGTGAGATTAAGACTCAGGTCATTTTCACGGGTATTTTCACCAATTACCTGCCCTTTATAAATCTTATCTCCTGGCTCCACAAAAAAGCGGCCCCGGTCCTGCAGGCGATCTAATGAATAAGCCAACACCTGGCCTTCATCCAAGGCCACCAATGCCCCTTTTAAGCGGGCAGGCATTTCACCCTTAAACGGACCGTATTCTTTAAAACGGTGGGTAATTACTGCCTCACCCTGGGTAGCCGTTAATATGTTGTTTCGCAAACCAATAATTCCACGTGCCGGAATTTCAAACTCAAGGTGTTGCAAGTCTCCTTTGGGTTCCATTACCAGCAAATCGCCCTTTTTACGGGTTACGTGCTCAATGGCTTTCCCGGCGGTTTCTTCGGGCACGTCAATAATCAATATTTCGTAAGGCTCCTGCTTCTTTCCATCTACTTCTTTGAAAATCACCTCTGGTTTACCCACCTGCAGCTCGTATCCTTCGCGACGCATGGTTTCAATAAGTACTGATAAATGCAAAATTCCGCGACCAAACACGTTGAATTTGTCTTCGCTATCGGTTTCTTCTACCCGCAATGCCAGGTTTTTCTCCATTTCTTTGTACAGGCGGTCACGCAGGTGACGGGAGGTAACAAATTTCCCCTCTTTCCCAAAAAACGGTGAATTGTTAATGGTGAACAACATGCTCATAGTAGGCTCATCAATTGCGATGCGCTTCAATGCTTCCGGGTTTTCCAAATCGGCAATGGTGTCACCAATTTCAAAGCCTTCAATTCCAACAATAGCACAAAT
>JAUIMD010000365.1 GCA_030433225.1 Bacteroidia bacterium | reverse complement strand
CCCTGGTTGGTGCCGGAAGCGTAGTTACCAAAAATGTAAAACCTTATGCACTTGTGTTGGGAAACCCTGCCAAACAGGTGGGGTGGGTGAGTAAAAACGGGCACACCCTTCAGTTTAATGAGGATGGTGTGGCCTATTGCCCTGAAAGTGCAGTGAAATACGTGTTGCTAAATGATTCAGTGTTGCCTGAAAAAGGGTAGTTTTCAAATGATAAAAAACGGTTTTTTTGCTTTGCTATTGGTGGCATTAACTTCATGTATGTCTATAAAATACACAAACATTGAAGTGTTGATGCCTGCTGCAGTGGAATATCCACCCGATGTTTTAAATGTGGTGCTGGTGAATAATGCAGCCGAGCAGCCTGCGGATGTTGGCCACAGCAACTACTTAAATGCACCGTATCGTCGGGGTAAAAAAATGATGAAAATGTCGCAGGATACAGTGGCATTGGATAGCACCGGTTTTACCTGTGTATTTAATGCGGCAAACCAATTGCGGTCGGCAGAGTTTTTTAAGAACGTGTACGTGCATCCCACAGCAATAAATACGGGCCCATATTATTACCTGGAACAAAAACTTAGCGAGCAACAAATTCAAACATTTTTGGAGGAATACGGGGCGGATGTGGTTATTTCGTTGGATAAACTTACCTACGAAAGTAAACTAACCGTGCGTGAAGTGTATGCCGATTTTTACGATTACGCAACCATTGATGTGAACTTTGCTGCCGTTTGGCGGGTGCATTATGGCAATAGCTCTGCTGCTGCCCAACGTGTAGAGGTGAAGGATACCATTTTCTGGATGTCGGAACAGGAGGAAAACGTATTGCGTCTTTTGCCAAAAGCAGAGGCCGTATCGGAGGGGCTGTGGCTTTCGGGCGAAGCATCGGGCAAACGACTTGCACCGTACTGGGATGAGGTGCAACGCCTCTATTACAACGGTGGAAATACGTATTTTAAATTGGCCGACCGGCATTATAAAGCGGGCAACTGGGAAGGGGCCGAGGAGGTGTGGCAATACATTTACCTCACCTACAAAAAGCAAAAAAAGGCCCGGGCTGCGGTTAACCTGGCGTACCTGAATGAGCTAAAAGGAGATTTACATACCAGTAAAGATTGGCTGGATAAGGCCTTAAAAGCCTATCGAAATTCATCCTATGCCCACACGGATGAATATAAAATGATTCTTCAGTACCGGAAGATTATTGAATTGCGTTTGTTGGACGAGCAGATGTTGAAACAACAATTTGAGGCGCAATTGTAGGTGGTTCTTCCTTTTTTGATAAGCCTATGTTATTCAAGGCAATATCCGTATTCAATCGAGAAATAAAATATTCTAATTTTTGTAGTAAATCCTTTGAATTAGAAAGGGAAATGTCTAATTTTGCGGCTTAATTTTTTAAATATAACTAATTAATAGTTACGAGAGATGATAAATCAATATGAAACCGTTTTCATTTTAACTCCCGTTTTGTCTGAGGTTCAGATGAAGGAAGCGGTAGAAAAATTCAAGGCAGTCCTCACCGAAAATGGTGCAGAGATTGTGAATGAGGAGAACTGGGGCCTAAAAAAACTGGCGTATCCAATTCAGAAAAAATCAACTGGCTTTTACCAGTTGTTAGAGTTTAAAGCTCCCGGAGACTGCGTAGAAAAGTTAGAGTTGCAGTTCCGTCGTGACGAGCGCGTTATCCGCTTTTTAACATTTAAGCTGGATAAACATGCTGTTGCATATGCAGAGAAAAGAAGGTCAAACAAAAAAGCTGAAAAGGAGAACTAGAAATGGCACAAAAAAGCGAATCAGAAATCAGATATTTAACTCCGCCTACGGTAGAGATTAAAAGAAAAAAGTATTGCCGCTTCAAACGAACCGGTATTAAATACATCGACTACAAAGATCCCGTGTTCTTAAAGAAATTTTTAAATGAGCAAGGAAAAATTCTTCCTCGTCGTTTAACCGGTACTTCTTTAAAATACCAGCGTAAAGTGGCCACTGCAATTAAGCGTGCGCGTCATTTGGCGTTATTACCATACGTAACCGATTTAATGAAATAAGGAGGTAAAGAAATGGACATTATACTGAAAGAGGATATAACAGGATTGGGATACAAAGACGATATCGTATCGGTTAAAGATGGATATGGCAGAAATTATCTGATCCCTCAGGGAAAAGCAATTGTTGCAAATTCTTCAACCAAAAAAGTATTGGCTGAAAACCTGAAACAACGTGCGCATAAATTAGAGAAAATCAAAAATGAGGCCGTAGAATATGCCGAGAAACTAAAAGATGTTAGCCTGGTAATTGGTGCTAAAACCAGTAGCTCAGGTAAAATTTTCGGTTCGGTAAACGATATTCAAATTGCGGAATCACTGGTGAAAGCTGGTTTTGAAGTAGAAAGAAAATCAATTAAACTGAAAGAAGGTGTGAAGGAAGTTGGTAAATACAAAGCTACCATTAACCTGCACAAAGAAGTAAGTGTAGACATTGATTTTGAAGTTGTTGCTGAGTAAAGTAACCCACTAAATAATTGAAAAGGTCGCCGTAAAAGCGACCTTTTTTTGTGCCCGTTTTTTCAGTTTTCAGCCAACACTGTTTGATGCAGGGGATAAAAAAAGCTGCCCGAATTCGGACAGCTCTATGTTGTTGCTTGTTCTTTTATTTATTGACCGTCTCCGGTAATCACCACTTTAACCGTTTTTAGCAAAATCACAAAATCCAGTTTAAGCGACCAGTTATCGATGTACTGCATGTCAAGCTTCATCCATTCATTAAAAGGGATGTTGTTTCTGCCTGAAACCTGCCAGATACAGGTAATTCCCGGCTTCATACTAAGGCGTCTGCTTTGCCAGCGTATGTACTGCTTTACTTCTGAAGGTATAGGCGGACGTGGTCCCACAATGGACATATCGCCTTTTAAAACATTGATAAATTGTGGTAATTCATCAAGCGATGTTTTGCGCAGGAATTTACCCACCTTTGTTACACGGGGGTCGTTTTTCATTTTAAATACGGGCCCTTCCTGCTCGTTTTGATCCATCAATTTTGCTTTAATTTCTTCAGCATTCACCACCATGGTTCTGAACTTGTAACAACCAAAGTTACGTCCATAAAGTCCCATTCGTTTTTGTTTGAAGAAAACGGGACCGCCATCCATTTTTATCAGGGCAGCTATAACCAGCATTATCGGAGAAGTGGCGATAAGGACACTCAGTGAAAATAAAATGTCGAAAATAGCCTTGGCTTTTAATGCCAGGTAATTATCGGGGGTATTGCGGAAGGTAAGAAATGGCATTTGATTCAGGTATGAAACCTTCGATTGCATTTTTACAAAGCTTAATAGCTGCGATTGCATATGGAAAATTACCCCAATTTCGGCACAGGAATAAATGAACTTTTGAATTTCATTTTGATCAAAATAGCT
>JAUIMD010000364.1 GCA_030433225.1 Bacteroidia bacterium | reverse complement strand
CGGCAATGAGCGAAATTACTGCTCCCACACCCACCGCAATCATAATCCAGGAGGCGTTCGGAAATAAATCCACCGGATAATTGGGATTATCCACACCAAAAGGGATGGCAATTGCCGTAACCGCCACATATACCATGGAGCCGGCCAAAAGCAATAGAACGATGGCATACAGCGCACTGTAGATGATGGTGATGTAGGGGCCGCCAACTTTTTTAATAAGCCAGTAAATGGTTAGGCGTGTTTTTACGCCAACCGGGGCACAAAAAAATGCCCAGCTCAGTACTGCTAACAGGTTTCCGATGAGGAGCCCCAGCAAAAGGTCGGTGCCGGATACCCCGTGCTTGAAGAGCAAAAAGCCCAAAACAAATTCGGTTCCGGCTACATGTTCGCCCGAAAACATGCCGATAAAGGTTTTCCAGCCGTGCAACTTGTTTTTTGATACGGGCTCACGGTCGTATTCGTACATTGCATCGAGCCGCTCAATAACCGAGTTTTTTGAGGTGCTGGCAGCAGCCTGATTGTTTTCCATAGTATCTTTTTTAAGTATTTTCAGATTGTTTTTCCTCCTTGCAGGCAGCATTTGTTGCATGTGCCCGGATAAGGGATAAAAGGTATATTCCGGCAACCTTTTAACGTGGGAATATGTGCCTTTAATTTCATAATTAAAAGAAATGCAAAGCTAATGTTCCTAATTTTTATTTCCAATAAAACGTTTGCATAAAAACACATTTTTTGTTTGTTTTAAAACGCTATTATAAAAGGAGAAAAAACCATGTAAACGTTACCATTTTATTGTATATTTGTGACGTTTTTTTATTTCGAAAGGATACTATGATCTGGAATTCAGGAATTTTTAAGAGGCCCGAAATGCGATTTTTAATTTTTGGCCTGTGGCTGGCCGTAATTTCTTGCACACCGAAAAAAGATGTGGTGCTGTGGGTTAAAGATGTTTCACCTCGCGCTGAATTTGGCGCAAGATTTTTAGCGGAAGAGCTGAAAAACAAAGGGTACCGTGTTTCAATTCAGTTTTCGGATACACTGATCAGTGCCGGATCGTTACAAATAGAAATTGGAGGGAAGCCAGGGGAAGCCGGGGAAGAGGATGACGTATTGCCGCTGCCGGATAAGGCGGAAGCTTTTCGAATTACCGGAAAAGCGGGGCAATTTGCCATTGCAGGTTCCGATGCCTCAGGGGTAATGTATGGCTGCATGGAGTTGGCAGAGCGTTTAAAGGAGCTTAAAAGGTTGCCGGCCAAAATTGCGATAGCCGATGCTCCCGAAATGGTGATGCGGGGTACGTGTATTGGCATGCAAAAAACAGAGTATCTGCCCGGAAGGAAGGTGTATGAATATCCATACACGCCTGAAAATTTCCCGTGGTTTTACGATAAAGAGTTGTGGGTACGTTACCTGGATTTGTTGGTAGAAAACCGCTTTAATGCCCTGTATCTTTGGAACGGGCACCCGTTTGCCTCGCTGGTTAAGCTCGATGATTACCCGTATGCTGTGGAGGTGGATGACGAAACCTTCCGGAAAAATGAGGAGATGTTTGCGTTTTTAACCACCGAGGCCGACAAGCGGGGCATCTTTGTGATTCAGATGTTTTACAACATTATTGTTTCCCAGCCTTTTGCCGAAAAACACGGCATTAAAACCCAGGAACGCAGCCGCCCCATTACGCCTTTGGTGGCCGATTATACGAAAAAATCCATTGCTGCATTTATTGAAAAATACCCCAACGTAGGCCTTTTGGTGACCTTAGGGGAAGCCATGCATACCATCGACGATGATGTGGAATGGTTTACAGAAACTATTATTCCTGGTGTGCAGGACGGATTGAAAGCCCTGGGCAGGACCGATGAGCCTCCCATTGTATTGCGGGGCCACGATACCGATGCAGCACGTGTGATGGAAGAAGCTTTACCCATCTATAAAAATTTGTACACCATGTTTAAGTACAATGGGGAGTCGCTGACGACCTACGAGCCGCGCGATGCCTGGGAGAGCATTCCCAAAGGGCTGAGCGAGCTGGGCTCGGTACATATTTCCAATGTGCATATTCTCGCCAATCTGGAACCGTTCCGCTACGGTTCGCCCGATTTTATTCAAAAAAGCATAAAAGCCATGCACGAGGTGCAGGGAGCCAATGGCCTGCATTTGTACCCGCAAGCCTCGTATTGGGACTGGCCCTATACCGCCGATAATACCTCGCCCCGTTTGCTGCAAATCGACCGCGATTGGGTTTGGTATAAGGCCTGGGCGCGCTATGCCTGGAGAGCCGGTCGCGATAGCCTGAATGAGGCCGCGTATTGGGCGGATGTGCTTGGCGATTATTATGCCTGTGGCCATGAGGGGGATGAAATTGTAACCGCCTACCAGGAAACCGGAGAGATTGCTCCTAAATTGTTGCGTACCTTTGGTATTTCGGATGGAAACCGCCAAACGTTGTTGCTGGGCATGTTCATGGGGCAGTTGGTCAACCCTTACAAATACCATGTGTACAAAAATTTCCTTACCTCCAACGGGCCTGTAGGGGAAATACTGATAGACTATGCCGCCAAGGAAGCGAAAGGCGAGCCGCACGTAGGAGAAACACCCCCGCAAATTATTGAGGAAGTGGTGGAACATGGAAGAAAAGCGCTAGAAGCCATACGTATTGCCGAACCGTTGGTGGCCGACCATGCAGCGGAGTTTCAGCGCCTGGAGAACGACGTGGTGTGCTACGATTTATTTGCCAACTATTTTTCCGAAAAAGTGAAGGCAGCCCTGTTAGTGTTGGAGTATAAATATTCTAACGATGTAGGCAAGCTGGAGCAGGCGGTTCCCGTGTTAGAGCGCAGTGTGCAATATTACAGAGAACTGGTTAAACATACCCAAAACACTTATCTCTACGCCAATAGCATGCAAACCGATTTGCGCCGCATTCCGGTTACAGGAAGAGAAGGAGTGAACAAGCATTGGGAGGAGTTGCTGCCACAATACGAAACCGAACTTCAGAATTTTAAAAATAACATCGAAAACCTTAAACGGAATTCTGGTCAGCAACAGATAAAAACGTATGCCGTTTTGCAGCCGGTGGAAGTAGACCTAAAAGGTAATACAAACAAGCGCTATGCGCTGAAAGCCGGGGCAAAGGTGTATCAGGATATGTATGCTGCCATCCAAAATGTAGCGCCGGAACTGCAACAATTGCAAGGGGTGCAGCTTACCGAAAGTGTGCAGCGTACGGATGGAACAACCTTGTCGTTTCGCTGCCAAAAGCCTGTAAAAGTACTGGTTGGATATTTCAACACCAACAGCTACACGGTGCTGGAGCCGCCAACACTCGAAACCAATGCGCAGGCCAACGATCGGGGGCAGGCCGATATAAAAATTGCCAATGCCATGCTGGTAGATGGTTTGTATCCGGTGAATGTGTATACC
>JAUIMD010000363.1 GCA_030433225.1 Bacteroidia bacterium | reverse complement strand
GGTCAAATGCTGGATGCCAACGACACCCCCATCCCAGGCGAACTGGAATCGGCAGCCCGGATTGATTCAACACTGTATGTTTCTTTCGATAATCAACGAAATCAGGGAGCACAGGTATGGAGCTTCGACTGGCCTGCAAATACTCACGAACACCTACCCAAAGCTAAAACCAGTTCTTTTCGGGTGGATGGCTATCCACCCGAAAAAGAAAACGAAGGCATTGAGTGCATGACCGAAACCCATGACGGACAGCTCTTTTTAATACACGAAACCCTCCCCGGCCAACGCCCCAATTCACAAAGACATGCCTGGATAGTGAACCCTGCCAATGGGTTTGTACAGCAAAGCATGTATACCAGCAGGTTACAGGAAGTAAAAGGTGCCACCACCTTGCACAACGGGAACCTGGTAGTGCTGGAAAAAACCTTTGACCGAAATTCCGGTTCCACCCGCATTAACCTCGTACATGTTTCTTCAGGGAGCCTTTCACAAACCTCCATTTACGGCCGTTTGCTGCTCGATGCTGAAAGTACGCTCTTTGATAATTTTGAGGGAATAGCATCCTTCCGGCGTAACGGTAAAAGCTACCTGCTTCTGGTTTCAGACAATAACGGCGACTGGAACCTGACCCCCGGGGGGATGCCCAATCAAAAAAACATTCTCCTGCTATTTGAGCTAAAAAAAGATTTATAAGTATATTAGCATCCTTTGGAGCAGGGAAATACGTGCCCCTGCCCCTGTGCTACTTAAAAAAATCCGCTGTATGAAAAAGCCGCAAATCTCACCCATGTACCGTTTACTTGCCCCCGTATTTTTGTTTCGTTTACTCGTGTTTTTTAGCCTAATGTGCCTACCTACATCTGGTTTTGGCCAGGAGCAGGAACCGAAAAAACGCCCCAAAATTGGCCTGGTACTAAGTGGTGGTGGTGCAAAAGGGATTGCACACATTGGTGTACTTAAGGCCCTTGAAGAAGCCGGAATTACCCCCGATTACATTACCGGAACCAGCATGGGAAGCATTATGGGCGGGTTGTACGCCTCGGGTTACACGGCAGACCAGATTGAAGACATTGTATTGGGGATGGACTGGGATTTAACCCTGACCAACAATTTACCCCTGGATAAAATCACCATTGAGGAAAAGTTTTATTATGGCCGGTATTTGATGGATTTTTATTTGCAGGATAAAAAACTGGTTTTCCCTGACGGACTAATAGACAGCGAGGCATTAATGCAGCAATTTTCACGTTTTACCGCCCATGTAAGCGGTACCACCGACTTTAATGATTTACCCATTCCGTTTGCCTGCGTGGCTACGGACATTGAAACCGGTGAACCTGTAGTATTGAACAAGGGCTCGCTTATTCGTTCGATGCGGGCTAGTATGGCTATTCCTACAGTGTTTACCCCGGTAGAAATAGACAACCATTACCTGGTAGATGGCGGCCTGGTGCGCAACATGCCGGTAGAAGAGGCGCTGGACATGGGAGCCGACATTATCATTGGCGTGTTTGTATCCGGTGAATTTATGGGGAAAGATGAAATGAACTCCATGCTATCAATTCTGACACAATCGGCCTTTATTACGAGTGTGCGCGATTCGCGAGAGCAACTCGAAATGTGTGACATTGTTATTAAACCCAACCTGGATGGATACAGCACCGGTAGTTTTCACGAAGCAGCCGGCATTTTGCGCCGAGGAAAAGATGCCGGAGTTGCCTATGCCGAAGTGTTTAAAAAACTTTCCGATTCACTGAACAGCATTGCCCCTGCCCCGCCCATTGACTCGCTTCGCCGATTTCCGCGCATGCAAAAGGAGTACCTGTTTACAGGCATAGAAATTGAAGGCAACAGCGTTATTCCCGACAATTTTATACTTGGCAAAATGGACCTGAACCTGCGCAACCCCATTTCGCTGGATGAATTGGAGCAAAAGATTGACCATTTGTACGGAACCCAGTATTTTTCAAAGGCATGGTACGAAATTAAGCGTCACCGCTCCAACCTTATTTTAAAACTAAACGTTACTGAACGTCCCAAAGTGCACTTTAAATTCTCGTACCATTACAACACCGAAAATGGGGGAGGCATTGTTGCCAACACTACCTTGCGCAACGTAGCATTTAACAACAGCCGCTTAATTTTTGAGGCTGATCTTTCCAAACAACCCAAGTTAAATTTGGATTATTTCAAATATGTGGGAAGCAATCAAGACTTTGCCGTAGGTGCGAGCAGTACCTTTAAAAACGAGGAATTGCCCATTTACAACCAAAGCGGAGGTAAAAATTCGTTGTACAACAGCACCTATTTTGATGGTGCGCTAAAGCTGCAATCCACTCGACACCAAAACAGTACCTTTGGGGCATTAATAAAATGGGAATACAATGCCTTATCCAAAAAAGTACTCTCCGAGTCGGTAATTTCCATTAGCAACCTGACCTACCTCAGTACCAAGTACGCGGCTTTTTATTCGCACAACAGTTTAAACGACCGGTACTTTCCCACGCGGGGCTCGAAATTCGACTTTTTACTGACCACCGCTCCACACATAGGTGGCTCAATTGTATTGAACGACACCATTAAAATAGATGCATCAGAGAGCAATGGAGCCATACAAACCTCAACGGTAAACTCCATAAAACTAATGGGGATGCACGTTTATGAGGTCAATTCCAAACTTTCCATTATTGGCAAAGCACGCCTCAACATTTCAAACCTGCATAAAGACGCAGCAAACCTTGGCGAGTTTGATTTTATTGGCGGCTTCTTCCCCGACATTGTACAGTCAACCGAATATTACGGAGCCGGAATAAACGAATTTGCCACCGCCAATTACTTTTACGGACGCATTACCTCACAATACGAATGGAAACGCAACTTATTTTTACAGGCACACCTGAACTATGTGGATTCGAAATACCCCTCGCAATGGGTGTTTAATGTAGTGGAAAGGTGGTACGGCACCTCCGAGCAAAACAAATTTAAACCCACCGACCTGGGTGGACGCACCAACCGGTTTGGCTATGGGCTATCTGTGGGGTACCGCTCCATGTTAGGCCCTGTTGTACTTTCTGTGGCGCAGGATGCGCACCGCCGTAACCTAAAAGCAGCCTTAAGTGTCGGGTTTTATTACTAAAACTATAGGCCCTGTAACATTTAAATGGCCTCCCGTATGGCAGCATAAACCACTAATGCACTTTCCTAACCAAGCTGGATAAACGCTGTAAAGTGGATGAAATGAATCACATCCACTCAATCGGCAATAATACCCCGTATTCTTATTTTTATTTAGAACCAATTGGCTTAACTTTATCTGCCTTACTACTTATCGCGCTTGTGTGATAAGTGTTTTTCATATATGCCGGCAGGGAGTTCGTCTGCTTTTTAAGGGAAATACCCCGCTCCAATTGCCTGCGCCATTACAAACG
>JAUIMD010000362.1 GCA_030433225.1 Bacteroidia bacterium | reverse complement strand
GCTTAAATTCTTGTTTTATTAATCCCATCCTTTTTAAGGGAGAGAGCGAAAGGAGAAAGGTTTTACTTAACATTTATTACAATGGACAGAATATTAGAGTGTGTTCCAAATTTTAGTGAAGGAAGTAATCAGGAAATACTGGACGAAATTGCGGGGGTGGTAACCCGATTTTCCGGGGTACGTGTTTTGCATCGCGATTCGGGCGAAACCGCAAGCCGCACTGTTTTTACCATTGCGGGTGATCCTTCAAAAGTGGTGGATGCTGCTTTTGAAATGGTAAAAAAAGCCACCGAATTAATTGATATGAACCACTACAAAGGGATTCATCCATGCTTTGGAGCTACAGATGTGGTACCCCTGATTCCCATAAAAGGCATAAGTTTTGACGAAACCATTGCTCTGGCAGAAAAACTAGGACAACGCATTGCCAATGAGTTGAAAATACCTGTATATCTGTACGATAAGGCCGCACGTCGCGATCAATATATTTCTTTGTCGGAAGTGCGAAGGGGTGGATTTGTAGGTATTGATAGTAATATTCGTAAAAAACACTACAAACCTGACTTTGGAAAAGCCGCTGCACACCCAACTGCGGGGGCGGTGGCCGTGGGGGTGCGCAAGTTAATGGTGGCGTACAACGTTAACCTGGATACCAGCGACAAAAACGTAGCTTCGCGCATTGCCGAAAAGATAAGAGAGAGTGGCATAATTATTACCGGAGATGATGGAAATACCGTGGACGTGCCCGGAATTTTTCAGAAAGTAAAAGCCATTGGTTGGTTTATTCCGGAGTTTGGAAAGGCGCAGGTTTCAATGAATTTGATGGATACCGATCAGTCTCCTTTGCACGAAGTTTTTAATGCTATTAAAGAGATGGCAGCATCGGAAGGAGTATCGGTTACCGGTTCAGAGCTGGTAGGGCTTATGCCTTTAAAATGCCTGGAACAAACCGCGGCTTACCTGAAAACCGACTTTTTATTGCATCCCAATGAGGTGATTCAATACCTGGGTTTAAACGATGTCAAGCATTTCGACATACAAAACCAGATTTTGGAATATGCTTTAAAGGGATTGGGGAATTGAGGTTAATACAGTAATTCTATCGATAAAATTCGAATATCAGCAAGCGGGCGTTCATCCTCATCAATGGGTGCGCCCGCAATTTTATCTACTACCTGCATGCCGGTGGTGACTTCTCCAATAACCGCATAATCGTTGTCCAGGTAGGCAGCTCCACCCACAGTTTTATACAAATTGCGCTGCGCTGTAGTGTATTTGAACTTTTTCAGGGTTTCGTAATCGTTTAATTCCTCATCGCTGAAGGTACGTCCGGTTATAATGTAAAACTGCGACCCGGAGGTACGGTTGTCCGGATTTTTATAGGCGGGAGGTTTGCTCATGGCCACCGCTGACCGTTTATGAATGTATTTGTTTTTTATAATAGTTGGCAGCATGTAGCCCGGCCCCTGCCACCCAACCGGGTCTCCTTTTTTAGCATATTTAGTGTCAGCCGCTCCGGTTTGAATCAGGAAGTTATGAATAACTCTGTGAACCAATAAACTGTCGTAATACCCATCAGAAGCCAGTTTAATCATGTTGTCTTTGTACTCAGGAAGATCCTCGTAAATTTTAAAAGTGAAATTCCCGGAGGTGGTATGCACCGTAAAACCCTTCACTTTTTCGGCTTTTGGGTATACTTTATCCGTTTTTAAACGCAGGTTGGATATGCTTTTCGGAGCAACTTTTTGGGCGGGCAATAGGCGTTTTATTTCCTGAATGGGCAATATTACGATAGAATCATGGCCTTGTACTTTTACAGTGTTAAACATGCCTACCAACGCATGGTTGCTATTAAACACTGAGGTGCCGGCAGGCAATGCACGGGTTGTTGGAACGAACTGCACAGAATCCTGCGTAAAAGGGGTGCCGGTTTCCAGGTTTACAACCCTGATTTTTCCTTCTTCTAAGGTCAAGGCATAATAAGGCGCTCCTGAAAATGTTGTGGCTGGCGCAACAAAGTCCTGTTTTCCACCCGTAATGTTGAGCAGAAGAAGGTTGGCTTTAAAACTGTACTGGTAATACCCCCCGGCCATGGGCTGGATGCTTTTTCCCAGAAACTTACACTTTACGCTGTAATTTCCCTGTACCAGATGTAAAGGAACGGCCAGTATGTTCCCATCCATTAATGTAGCCTTTCCGGTTGCCACCGACCTGGCGTATTGGTCGAACACCTCAATGTCGGCGGTGTTTTTAACGTTGGCCCGGTAGATTTTTGCTTTTTGTTCGCTGGATTCTTCCTGTTGTTTGGCCTCTTTTTGGGTAGAGTTGCACGCGATGAACAATGCAATGCTAAAAATGAGTGGTAAAAATCGAAGCATACCTATTGTATTACACGGGTTTCAATAACAACATCGGTGTAGGGACGGTCGTTTTTATCGGTGGGTAGTTGGTTTATTTTTTCCACCACATCCATGCCTTTTACCACTTCCCCAAATACAGTGTATTCCCCATCCAAATCCGGAATTCCACCCAAGGTAGTATAGGTGTGGCGTTGTTCTTCAGAAAATTCGAGGCGGTCCGATAATTCATACTCCACCGCAATACGCTCTTTAATTTCACGCAACAGGGCGTTGTATGCTTTGGGGTCAGACGTTTTCAATTGTGCCAGTTCTTCTTTCCGGGGCAGGTAGTAATCCACCTTTAATTGTTTTTTTATGGGGATGTTGGTGTTGTTTTCAAGAATATCCAGCTCTTTGTTGGAGTAGGGGCGCCCAACCACAATGTAAAACTGGCTGATGTCTGATTTTTTAAAATGATTCACCTCAAACGGTTGGCGAGGAGCACAGAGCGCTCCTTTTTTATGGTATAAACTGTCGTGAAACTCAGAATTAATGTTGACAGCTGCCGAGCCATAGCCAATGTGCTTGCCTGCAGGGGCGTTTCGCGAATCGGCCGAGCCGGCCTGCACAACAAAGCTTTTTATAACGCGGTAAAACAGGGTGCCGTCAAAATGCCCGGAGTTCACCAGTTTGATAAAATTATCGCGGTGGTCGGGCGTTTGATCGTAAAGCGATACCGTTATATTGCCCAGGTTGGTTGAAATAAGCACCTGCCTACTTTGAGCCGTGCCGGAAAGCAGGCAGCAAAAAAGCAATAAAACCGGTATGTTTTTACGAAGCAGTTGCATGTTAGTCCAGTACTTTTACCTCCATAATTACATCTTCCAGCGGACGGTTTAAATCGTTGGTAGCAGCAGCCGCAATGGAATCGATGATGTGTAACCCTTCCACTACTTCGCCAAAAACGGTATAATCGTTATCCAGTTGCGGGGTTCCTCCCAAATGCTGGTAGGTTTCTACCTGTTCTTTGGTAAAGTTAAAAGTGGACCTTTCCAGCAATAATTTATCGGTTTCCAACATTATTTCGGCCTG
>JAUIMD010000361.1 GCA_030433225.1 Bacteroidia bacterium | reverse complement strand
CCACACCGGTAGGCTGATTTAACCCTAGACGGTTTACCTGGTCGACAAATTTTTGCGGGTTTTGCCGGTAGGCACTGTCGATAAGCACAGAGGTTCCCACATTGGATGACACCTCAAAAACCCGACGATACGTAATTACCCCGTTGCCATGCGAATCGGTCATGCGGGCACCGTAAAAACGCTTCACTCCATTTCCGGTATCTACCTCCTTATCTAAATCCACCACACCATCTTCCAAAGCCACCACAAAAGAAACCAGCTTAAAGGTGGACCCCGGCTCACTTAACTCTCCAACGGCATAATTATACAATTCACGGTATTGCTCGCCTGATTGGGTAAGGTTGGCCATGGCCAGAATATGCCCGGTTTTCACCTCCATTAAAACGGCACAACCGTGGTGCGCCCCGTGTTTTTGCAATTGCTTTTCAAGGGCCGATTGTGCCACATCCTGCAAGGTTACATCAATGGTCGTTACAATATCGTTTCCTTCAACAGGCTCTTGTTTGGGTTCCCAAATGGTTTTACCCGAAATACGCTTGCGGGTCACTACCCCCTCTTTGCCTTTCAGTTGTTCATTGTAGGCCTGCTCAATTCCATACACCCCATCGCCGGCATCACTATCTAACTGACCAATGGTGCGTCGAGACAATTGCCCGAACGGCATGATACGCTTCACACGGCGCTCCGTATAAAAGCCATTTTTTCGCCTCGATTCATTCAAGAACGGAAATTTGCTGACCGTATCCAGATCGATGTAATTCACATAGTAAGGCACCACCGGAAACGCACGACTTTGCGATTTATAGCCCCCTTTTAAATAGGCAGCGTACGATGCCGCACTTCGGTCCTTAAAATACCCGGCAAGGGCCTTGGCCAATGCGTCCACATTTTCATGAAACAGGGCATCACTAAACCCGCCCGACCGAAAGTCGATTCGCATTTTAAAATCGGGCACCGAACTGGCCAACACACGATGGTCGCTTGCCAAAATGTTTCCACGATCGGCAAATACGGTTTTTTCGGTTTTAATACGGCGTGCCTGAAATGCCGCCCACTTATCGTATTCTACCAGCTGCAACTGAAATATCTTAAATAAAACAGCAACACACATCAGCCCGGCAGCCCAAACAACCAGGTGAATTCGTGATAAAATTTGCTCCTTTAACGACATCTCAATTTTGTTTAATCTTCCAGTATTTTTGGGGGATCGTTGGAAAACTTCAATCCCAAATTCTTTTCGTTTACAATGCGCTGCACCTGCGACGGACTACTAATAGCCATCAGTTCCGACGAAACCGTAATGGACTTATGGCGCAGCTTTGTCACCTCTTCCTTAGTTTGATCAATTTTATGAATGAGGGCTTCATTGGCATATTTATTACCGATATACACAAAGCTTAATCCCAGGCAGAACAACAAAAACTTCAGGTGCCTGCGTATAAGCATTTGAAAAAGACTGCCATCGGCCAATGCCTGCAAACCGGCACCAAAACTGCGCTTCTTCCCCGCTTTTTTGTCTTTTTTATTTTTTCGCCTGAATATCATTTCTTTTCTGCCACTCTTAATTTTGCACTTCGGGCCCGTGGATTTCGTGCTACCTCTTCCTCATCAGGCACTATCACTTTTCGGTTTACCACCTCTAACGGCGCCTCCACATTGCCAAAAAAATCCTTTTGAAGCTTACCCTCAATATTGCCCGACTTAAAAAAATTCTTCACCAAACGATCCTCTAACGAATGGTACGAAATAACCGAAAACCGACCTCCCGACTTTAACACCTCCAGCGAATTTTGCAACATACGCTGCAGTACAGCCATCTCGTCGTTCACCTCAAGCCGAATGGCCTGAAACACTTTAGCCAGGTATTGATTTTCGGTTTTTGGCGAAGTGCACTCTTTAGCCACATCGCGCAACTGAAAGGTGGTCGTCAGCGGCGCACCTTCGCGCAACTCACATATTTTTGCCGCCAGCTTTCCGGCATTTTTAATTTCACCATACAAGCGAAACAGGGATGCCAGCTGCTCGTATGAATATGTATTTACCACACTGGCAGCACTTGCACCGGCCGCACGATTCATACGCATATCCAGCGGAGCATCAAACCGAAAAGAAAAACCGCGGTCCGCCGCATCAAAATGGTGCGAAGAAACACCAAGGTCGGCCAAAATCCCATCCACCCCACTTATATTATAATAGCTTAAAAAGCGCTTGATGTACTGAAAATTTCCGCGCACAAACACAAAACGATCATCATCGGGCACATTTTTCAACACGTCCTCATCCTGATCAAAACCATAGAGCTTTGCCGCGGCATCCATTTGCTTTAAAATTTCACGCGAATGTCCGCCACCCCCAAAGGTCAGGTCCACATACACCCCTCCCGAACCGATTTTTAATCCGGCCACACTCTCTTTTAAAAGTACGGGGTCATGATAATCAAACATAGCTCAAAGGGCTAAAACGCATTAAACAATAGGATCGCTACCAAAAATCTCTTTCCCTAACTTCATAAATGCCTCCGCCGACAAAGCCTCCCCTTCATACACTTCAGGTTTCCAAAACTCGAGGTTTGCCCCACTCCCTTTCACCAAAAGCTCCTTTTCAATCCCCACCTTATCCAATAACTTTTGAGGAAGATTTAAACGACCACTCCCATCCATATCCAACTCAAAAGTGTCGCGATAAAATTCGGATTTAAACAACTTATGCGCAGGATCAAAATCATTCAAGCGAGCACTCAAATACTTATCCTTCTCATCCCACACCTCGCGCGGATACAATAACAGACATGCATTAGCATTATCCTTTTTAAGCACAAACGAAGTTACATTGTCGGCCAACAGGCGCTTTTTGAACTGTGCCGGAACAATCATCCGACCCTTGTCATCAAGCTTTGCTATTATATTATCGCCTATCAGCTTCACAATTACACCTAATTTTTGATTGTGCTAATTTACGAAAAGACTTTAACGATACTCCACAATACTCCACTTTTTATCCACAATAAACCAATACTTATCCACAATACTCCACCCTCACATTTTATTCGTACACCCTGGCTTTTTTTTAAAAAATAAGCCCCGCTTTAGCCAGACCATAAAAAATACTATTTTTGCAGGGTTAAAAATAAAGGCGAAAGCCTTTACCCATTGGTAAAAATGAGTAACACGGAGAAAAAAAAACCGGATGTTTTTTTTGACATCGACAAGGTACTGAAGGAGAAAAACCCTGCACTACACAGCAAAATTCCCAAATTTGCCATACGCTGGTTTGAGAAGTTTATTTGTGCCGATTCGTTCAATTATTATATGGCGGAGGCGGGAGATAAGTTTGGGGCAGATTTTTCGGACGAAATTGTAAAATTAAACAACTTAACGGTAAAGGTACGGGGAGCAGAAAACATCCCAAAAGAAGGCCGCTTTACCTTTGCATCTAACCATCCTTTAGGTGGA
>JAUIMD010000360.1 GCA_030433225.1 Bacteroidia bacterium | reverse complement strand
TCGCCCGGATTCACAAAGGCCATGGTGGTATGCAAAATCCCTTCTTTACTGCCAATTAAGGGTAAAATTTCGTTTTGTGGATTCAGCTCCACCCGGTAAAAATTTTGATACCAGGCAGCAAAAGCTTCTCGCAGTTCAGGCAATCCCTGGTAACTTTGGTACCCATGAGATTTTGGGTTTTCAGCTTCCTCCTGCAGGGCTTTAATTACCGACGGAGACGGGGGCAAATCAGGGTTTCCGATGCCCAGATTCAGCACATTGTCGCCCTTGGAGTTCATGGCGGCAATTTCTTTCAGCTTAATAGAAAAGTAGTATTCCTCTACCGATTCTACGCGTTTAGCGGGTTGTATCATCGAACGATTGTTTTCCTTTTTGGTATTCACCTAGTATCTGTAAATTCTCTGTGAGCGGCTTAATGGCATCAATGGATTGTTGATAGCGCATGTAATCCGTAAATGTAAGGTCAATGTAAAACATGTACTGCCACTCTTGTCCCACCACCGGCATCGATTGAATTTTGGTCAGGTTGATGTTGTAAAACGTAAGGATGGACAGTACTTTTGACAAAGCTCCCTCTTCGTGTGGCGTGCAAAAAACCAGTGACGCTTTGTTCAACTCAGCTTTGGGCACATGGTTTACTGAAGTATTCCAGTTATCGGCCACCACCAAAAAGCGGGTATAGTTGCGCTTATTGGTTTCAATGCCCGTAGCCAATGCCTCCAGACCAAATAATTCTACGGCCAGGCTGCTGCAAATGGCTGCTCTTCCTGCAATATTTTGTTCCCGGATTTCTTTGGCCGAAAGGGCCGTATCGTCACTTTCTATGACCTTGATGTGCGGATATTCATCCAGAAAATCCTCACATTGCATAATGGCCATGGGGTGGGAGTACACCTCGGTAATGTCTTCGATGCTTTGGCCGGGCAAGGCTGCCAGGCTGTGCGAAATGCGCAATTTGTATTCGCCCACAATTTTGTAGTACGAATCGCGCAGCAGGTGATAGTTCTGCAACAGGCTTCCGGCCACGGTATTTTCAATGGCCATTAAGCCCACCACCGTATTGTCCTTTTTTATGTTGTTGAAGATTTCCTTAAACGTCATGCACGGCAGGATGTTGACTTCTTCTCCAAAAAAAGCATTGGCCGCAATGTGGTGGTACGAACCTTCAAACCCTTGTATGGCAACTTTTCTTAACGACATTGATATGGTTTTAAACAAAAAAAATCCCGTCGAAACGGGATTTTGTATTTGGTAAATTAGTTAAATCATGGCATACACAACCCCGCTACCTTTTTTGTAAAAAGTAAAAAAAGTAATAAAAGAAATACGCGATGTTGTGGTTGTAAAACATGTCTTGTAATTATTGCATGCAAATATAGGTTTAAAATTCAAAAATGCAAATGCAGTATTGGTTACGAATGTTGGAGTTGTTTATGCCGGAAACAGTTTACCGTATGGTCGTTTACCATGCCGGTGGCCTGCATATGGGCATACATTACGGTGGAACCAATAAATTTAAATCCGCGCTTTTTCATGTCGGCACTTATGGTATCCGAAAGGGGAGTTTTGGCGGGAATCTGCCCCTCACCATTAAAGTTATTCTGGATGGGGCGGTGGTTTACAAAGCCCCAGATGTAGGTGTTGAATGAACCGAATTCCTTCTGAACTTCTATAAAAGCACGGGCATTGCTGATGGTCGCCTTAATTTTTAGCTTATTGCGTATGATTCCGGCATCCTGTTGCAGGCGTTCTTCATCTTTTTGAGTAAAGGCCGCAACCTTTTCCACCTCGAATTCGGCAAAGGCTTTTCTGAAGTTCTCACGCTTTTTTAAAACAATGGCCCAGCTAAGCCCACTTTGAAAGGTTTCAAGCACCAAAAATTCAAACAGCTTTTGTTCGTCGTGTAGGGGTACGCCCCATTCCTGGTCGTGGTAAGCGTGAAAAAGCGGGTTACTTTCCGCCCATGTGCATCGTTCCATAGTTTTATTGTATTTCGGGGGATTTTATTTCCTGGTTGGCCGCGTCCAACACATTCAGGTTGGAGTAGCGAATGGGAACTACCAAGGCTCCGTGACGGTTTATGGCACCCCATTTTCCGCCATTTCCAAACTGCTGATTTGGCTCAAGTGCCGTGTTGCAGCCGATGTTCACAAAGGCCATGCCTTGCTTAAAAGGGGTCGCTGCATCGTATTGCGGCGGCACCAGCACTTTTCCCTGAAGGTTGGCGTATCCTATTTTAGAATTCTCAAGGATGCGAAAAATGCCTTCCACCGGCACATCTGGTTGTTGATTTTCGCAGTAGACTTCAAAAAGTATGTTTTCGGCTTTATTTATGGCTACCACCTTTTTGTGGATTTTTACAAAAGCAAGCGCGGTAAATTCCGGGGTGTAGCAGGTGTCGTATTTTCCGGGCGGAATTTTTACTTGTCCATTCGCATCCAGGTAAGCGCAGGAGGCAGCCTTGCCTGAATCGCAGTGCAGGTACCACACCTCGCTGTTTTGCGCCGCAAGCGAAAAGTAAACTGGCCATAGTAATATGACTACAAGCTTTTGCATAAACCAAATATAGGATTTCGAAGGTGACTTTTCAAGTGCATAAAGATTGAGGGTGTTGGCAATGTGCAGGGGCTATAAAAGAATTAAGGATGAGCTGGCACCCATCCTTAACTTAAATTACCCTAAACCTAAACCTATGAAAAAAATTACCTGTTTGTTGACGGTTCAAATGTAAAAATAAATTTCGTTTTACAATAACAAAATGTTAACACAATGCGATGTTTTAACATTTTAAGTTAGCAAAATAGCATCTTATACGAATATGTCTTTTTTACCCAAATTGCTATAAGAGGGGTTGTTACTTGGTTTTTAATGTTAATATGCAGATGCGTTATAAATAATAGCCCTCTTAGTATGTAAATTAATTGGTATAAAAGGGAGAAGCGGGACCGGCTATTTTTTTAGCCGTTATGGGCAAAGAATTGAAATAAACGATAGAAATTGTTTGTGATAATAAAAATATCAACTATTTTTGCACACCCAAAATTGTGGGGATTTTAAGAAATAATTAGGAAAAACATATAGAGCGATGAAAAGAACATTTCAACCGTCCAATCGTAAGAGAAGAAATAAGCACGGTTTCCGTTCAAGAATGGAAAGTGTTAGCGGTCAAAAAGTACTGGCTGCCCGAAGAAGAAAAGGCAGAAAAAAATTGACTGTATCTGACGAAGGACGTCATAAACGATAAACAAAAAGCGGAAAGTAAATTACTTTCCGCTTTTTGTTTGTACCTGTTGGCAGCTACCTGCTATTTATTGCTCTTCCCGTTGTTTTTGGGCTTCACCCAGTGATTAAGCATGAGGTGAAAAATTTCAGTATTGTCGTACATGCCGCTAAACTTTTCTGCTCCCGGGCCAAAGGCAAACACCGGCACCATTACCCCGGTATGTTTGTTGGTCGTAA
>JAUIMD010000359.1 GCA_030433225.1 Bacteroidia bacterium | reverse complement strand
GTATGGAACCTCCGGTTTGTACCCCTCCGGCATAAACGTTTTCGCCGGCTTCTTTTTTTACGGGGGTGGATTCGCCGGTTACAAAACTGTAATCGATTAAAGCCGTGCCGCTTACTAATTGTGCATCGGCCGGTATTAGTTCTTTATTGCGAATTAAAAGTTCATCGTTGCGGGTGATTTCTTCCAACAGGCAACTCTCTTCTTCTCCTTCTTTGTTGATACGGGTAACAGCAACCGGGAAATACGATTTGTAATCACGATCAAACGAAAGCGCCTGGTAGGTTTTGCTTTGGTACCATTTGCCTACCAGTAAAAAAAACAAAAAACCCGCCAGGCTGTCCGAATAGCCGGGCCCACTTCCTGAAATGACTTCCACACTGGTAACCACAAACAGGGTAAGTATGCCAATCGCAATGGGAAGATCGATATTCACCCGCCCTTTTTTGAGGTTTTTAAAGGCTGAAACCAGGTAATCGCTGCCGCTGTAAAATACCAGGGGAACGGTGAGCAGGTAAGTAATCCAGTATAAAAAACCACCCAGCGAATCGTTCAGGGGTTTGCCGTTAAAATACTCCGGAAGGCTATACAGCATTACATTTCCAAACACAAAACCGGCCACTCCCAATTTATAAAGCAGGGTTTTATTGTCCGATTTTTTTTGCTTTTTTTCCACCGTATGCAACGAAATATCCGGAATGTAATGTATGGAGGCCAGTAATTCCACCACACCCCGCAAGGAGATTTGGGCATCGTTAAAGCTAAGGCTCACCGTTTTGTTGATGAAATTTACACTGGAGTGCTTAATGCCGGTGTGCAGGCGGTTCATGTGTTCCAACAGCCAAATACACGATGCACAGTGAATAGCCGGAATAAAAAAGGTGACTTTCGCGATGTTGTTTTCGTGAAACTCATACAGTTTTTCCTGCACTTCAGGTTTATCAAGGTAGGCGTATTTGTTGGCGTATTTCTCGGTTTCTACCTTAATGCCCGGTTTTTCCTGTATGTCGTAATACTGGTAAAGTTTGTGCTCATTTAAAATTTGATACACCTGTTGACAGCCATTGCAGCAAAAGGGTTTATTGCTCCACATAAGGGGTTGCTTGCCGCAATCGGCACCACAATGTACACAGGTTTCTGCCACGGCTTAAGGGGTTTGCGGGTTATCAGAATCGTGGCAGCAGGCTCCCGAAATGTCTGGCGCATTCACCGTTTTTTGGGTGGTGTCGGCGGCACAGCAGGGGTGTTGCAGGGCCGACTTATGGCCATTGTCCTGTATTTTTTGCAGGTGCATTTCCGGATTCATTTTTTGTTTGGGCGGACTAACAAACGGAATGCCCAGCGCGAGTCCACGCAAAATAAACAGTGCCCCGATGATAACCACCACAAAGGGAATGATTTTAGTAATGCGTTTGCGTACCGGAAGGCTTAACATGTTGCCCAATACGTTAATGCCGAGCATCATAGGTAAGGTGCCCAGCCCAAAAAGTACCATAAAGGCTATGCCCATGTAAAAATCGCCGGTGCCAATTGCACTGGCAATGGCCACATACACTAAGCCACAAGGCAGTAGTCCGTTAAGCAGGCCAATGGCAAATAAGCCTCCAAAAGAGCGTTGTGCAAATAAACGCTGAATGCCCTTGCGCACAAGGGTTGTAAGTCCGAAAAGGTTGTTGCTTTTTACAGAGCTGAACATCGAAGGAAGCAATACTGATAGAATCATCAATACTCCCATGGCAATCGAAATCCATTGTTGAAACCCAATAAGCTGAAATCCTTGCCCAATGGCCCCGAAAATGGCACCCATTACGGCATAGGTGGCAGTACGCCCCAGGTTATACAGTACACCGCCTCCAACTTTTTCAATGGGTGTGTTTCCACGTAACGGTAAGCTAAGGGCAATGGGGCCGCACATTCCGGCACAATGCAGGCTTCCAAGTAATCCGGTTATTAATCCTACCCAAATAATTTCCATAAGTTGCTATTTGGAAACAAAAAAATCGGTGGATACGGCATACTTCTCCTGTTCTGCCGTCCATGTAAATTTTACCGTGTAGCGTCCCCTGGCCAACAGGCTTTTGTCCAGTACGGCAGGTACTGAAAAGTCGCTAATGGTAAGGAAATGGTCGTTACGCTTATCGGAAGGGGAATAGAAGTGGGCCGAAACCGTATCGGTAGAATGGAACAAGCCGGAGGCAATGTGGATTTCTACCTGCTGGCCGGCATCAACTACCCGGATACTGTCGGTAAAGGGAAGCGAGCGTTTGTTAATGGCCATTTGCTCATCGTAATTGGCTCCTTGTTCGTAGTAATTGTCCACCACTAAATCGTTGTGGTGCTGAAACGAAAAGTAAACGAAATAAAAGGCTGCGATTAAAAACAGTCCTAAAAATACGGTAATCCCGGTTCCCCAGTTAAATTTTATCATAGCCAAAATGCATCAATCTGTTAGTAGTTTTGCCCTTTACCTATTAGGGGGTGGGGCCGAAAAAATTGGTTTCAATAGTCTCCAGCAAATTTTCGCCCTCAAAAATACCAATTTGCAGGGAGGTACTTTTCCCGTTTAAAACATTTTTAGGCAGCTTTACCATTATTACACTCTCTACATTGCTGTGCCTGCTCACCACCGGTTGTTTTCCGGTAATGGTAATGGATCCGTTTAGGGGTTGCAGCAGTTTCAGGGTCAGCTTTTTTTCCGCCGCAGTTTTGTTGACCACCTTAATGTTGTATACGTTGGAGTATGTGGTGGCATCTATTTGTTGGTACAGGGTTCCGGGCAGGCGCTGGATGGTAGTATCCACATCGGTTTTTTTGGCAATGACTACCGCTAATGCCGTAAATAATAGGGCCAATACCGCTGAATAGGCAATGGTACGTGCATTGAGTACTTTCGATTTTCCTTTTTCGATGCCTTCTACCGAGGTATAACGAATCAGGTTTAAGGGTCTTTTCAGGGAAGTCATTACCTGGTTGCATTCGTCAATGCAGGCCGTGCAGTTGACACACTCAAGCTGTGTGCCGTTTTTTATGTCAATGCCTGTAGGACAAACCGCTACACAGCGGTTGCAGTTAATACAATCTCCTTTGGCCTTTGGGCCGCGCGGTTCGCCTCTTTTGTAATCGTAGGCTACCGTAATGGTTTTGGAATCGATGAGTACCCCCTGCATGCGGCCGTACGGGCATACCATGGTACACACCTGTTCGCGAAAAAAAGCGTAAATCCAGTAGTAAAACAGCGAAATTCCCAGCATTACAAAAAAGCCCAGTAGGTTGGCAGAAATGGGGCCGGTAATAATTTCAAGCAACCGTTCGGGACCTGTAAACCAGTTTAAAAAGGCATTGGTGAAAAAGATGGAGGTCGCAATAAATACGGCATGTTTGGCAATTTTTTTAAGGCCGGTGGACGGTTGAGGTTTTCCTTTTCGGTAGTTCCCGTCAAACAGGTATTCTATACGTCTGAAAAC
>JAUIMD010000358.1 GCA_030433225.1 Bacteroidia bacterium | reverse complement strand
CAGTGCGCTTTCCATGGAATCCATGGTATGTCCGTTGATGGGATCGAGTGTTTTTATTTCCTCAATTTCGTCTCCCCAAAATACCACACGGTATGCAAAATCGGCATCTGCCATGTACACATCCACGGTATCGCCTTTCACCCGAAAAGTACCGCGTTTAAATTCCACTTCGTTTCGCGCGTATAAAGAATCCACCAGTTTGCGCATAAAAACATTTCGTGAAATGCGTTCCCCCACCGAAATACTCACCACATTTTCGTGAAAGTCATCCGGGTTTCCGATACCGTAAATGCACGAAACTGAGGATACTACAATCACATCCTGCCTGCCACTCAACAGCGCGGAAGTTGCCGACAGCCGCAGTTTTTCAATTTCGTCATTTATTTGAAGGTCCTTTTCAATATAGGTATCCGTGGTTGGAAGGTAGGCTTCGGGTTGGTAATAATCGTAGTACGATACAAAGTACTCCACCCGGTTTTCAGGAAAAAATGTTTTAAACTCGCCGTACAATTGTGCTGCCAGCGTTTTGTTGTGGCTCAGCACCAGCGCCGGCCGTTGTGTTTCCTGAATAACATTGGCCATGGTGAAGGTTTTACCGGAACCGGTAACGCCCAGCAAGGTTTGGTAGCGCTCTCCTCCTTTTATGCCGGAGGCAAGCTGACGAATGGCCTCGGGCTGATCGCCCATGGGAGTATAATCGGATAGTATTTTTAATGGCGGCATAGGGTGCTGTTTTGTGGGGCAAAGTTAGTGAATTTGGTGCAGGATCATTTTCTAGCGCACTTACTGCTTTTTCGCCGCTTCCCAAATTACATCCATTTCGGCCAGCGACATGTCGTGCAACGATTTTCCTTGTGCAATGGTTTGGCTCTCCAGGTAGTTAAAACGTTTGATAAATTCCAGGTTGGTTTTTTCGAGCGCCGCTTCCGGGTCAATGCCATACAGGCGGGCTGCGTTAATCAGACTAAAAAACACGTCACCAAATTCCCGCTCCATGCGTTCCTGGTTATTGGAATTCATTTCGGCCTGTAATTCATCAATTTCTTCCTTAACCTTGTCCCAAACCTGCTCCTTATGTTCCCAGTCGAAACCAACGCCCCGTGCCTTATCCTGCACGCGGTGTGCTTTTACCATGGGTGGAAGCGAGCGCGGAACCCCCTCCAACACTCGTTTATTGCCCCCTTTTTCTTTCAATTTTAAGGCCTCCCAATTTTGAGCTACCTGGTCGGCATCGTTGGCATCCACATCTCCATAAATGTGTGGATGGCGGTAAATCAGCTTGTCACACAATGCATCTATTACTTCTTTTATATCGAAAGCCTTTTGCTCACTACCGATTTTGGCATAAAACACAATGTGCAACAACAGGTCGCCTACCTCCTTTTTAATGCCCTCCAAATCCTGGTTTAAAATGGCATCCGACAGTTCATAGACTTCTTCAATGGATAAGTGGCGTAGACTTTCCAGGGTTTGCTTTTTATCCCAGGGACATTTCTCCCGCAGGTCGTCCATGATGTGTAGTAAGCGCTCAAAAGCCGCTTTTTTATCTTCAATGCTATGCATGTGCTTTTAAAATTTATTTTGGGTGAAATGGTTTTTGCTGTATTCTATCATCAGAAACAAAAGTAAGAAAACCGATTTCACCCGAAACCGGTTTTGGGGTTCAATTTTTACCTTTATTTCTTGAAGAATAGAAATGCTTCATATTGTTTGTCCTTAAGCCGGACGGGCTTTTACTTTCTTGCTTGGATCAAGAAAGTAAACAAGAGAATCAAGAGCAAACGATCCATATGCCGGGCGTTTACTCGGGCCACCGAACTTACCAGACGTGGAAGGATAACGAGAATGTTAAAATCCAGCAAAAAATTCCTCCGTTGATACCTTAAACCTGCACCGTTTACCTACTCATCCCCGTTGTTGACCGAAAGCAGGCCAAAATCCTGTAACGTAAACTGTGCTTACACGTCTTATAGGTGAAAAGTAAAAACAACAATTTAAATCAATCAACAAAAATAACATGTCATGAAAACAACCATCATCACCGCAGCTTTTATCGTTTTGGCAACACTGGCGACCAGCGCCGAAAATAAAAATGCCGAAACCGAATTTGGAACGTATACCGTAGTGGAATCGCAACAGTCGAATGCCGTAATTACCGGCGGAAACCATGCCTACACCATACATTATGCACAGCTGGACGCTCCGGTTACTGTGCAGGTTGTAGAGGAGAATGACTGTAAAGTTTACCTGGTGCGCACCGAGGGGTACGAGGTACAGTATGTGTGCAACGGCAACACCTTTGGCGTGCAATATATGAGCGAAGGGTATGCCACCTTGCCGGTAAAAGAAATGCAGAAAAAACTGAATCGCACTGCATACCTGCACCAACGCGTGGTGTCACAAGGCATCAAATCAGAAAAAGAATTTGTGCGGTTGATTGCCTGTTACCTGCCAGAACTGATTAGTTAAACAAAACGGTACAGGAGTTGAAAGCCATGCTAAAAAGCATGGCTTTTTTTGTTGTATTTAATTAAAGATTAAATAATAATAAATATAGTGTAAATATTAGGGGCTTACATTTAATTCGATTTGAGATTGATTATAAGTCAATAGTATTTTTTACAAACAAAAATTAAAAATTATTATACCAGTTAGTTTGTTAATTTTATTTTAATGTTAATTTTGATGTCTCGAATCAGAAGCCGTTCCTTTAGTTTGCAAGTAGAATCAATTTAAAACCATAAGAAGAACTGTGAAGAACGGATGAAAGTGAACTAATTACTATTTAATAACCGAGGTTGTCGAAAATCGTAAGAGTAGACTAAACTATCAATTTAAAACATTTATGAAAAAGAAAATTTTGAAGGCTTTTAGCATGGCTTTAATTGCATCCAGTTTGCTAACTTCTTGTTACACTTATACAAGTGTGGTTGGAGAAGGAGCACAAGGTGACAACGAAGTAACCGAGTGGAACCATTATGTTATTTATGGACTGGCTCCGGTTGGTGTTTCCGACTCACAAGAAATGGCTGATGGCGCAAAAGACTATGAGGTAAAAACACGTCAAACTTTTGTGAACGGGTTGATTTCTGCTATAACCTTCGGGATTTATACCCCTACCACAACCACCGTTAAGAAATAATATTATTTAAAGGGTTAGTGATTCTAACCCTTTAATTTTAAGCTATATGAAAAAAATTGTCTTTGTTGTCTTTTTGGGTATTGCTATCGTCTACTTATTTAAAATTATTAAAATCGTTTGGTCAGACTATAGCCGCCTTACAGAATATGGGATAGGTTACCTTTCCGGTTCAATCGTTATTTTTCTTCTGTTTAGTGTGCTGGCTTTGCTAATGTTTAATAAGTACCTGAAAAAGGAATAAAGATAGTTTTACTTAACGCGAACCAAAGTACGGACCTGTTTAGCTTTCTAATCTAACTACATCATTCATAGTGTTAATCG
>JAUIMD010000357.1 GCA_030433225.1 Bacteroidia bacterium | reverse complement strand
CAACAAAACGCTGGGGCAAATAGAAGTTGACATTGCCCAAATGGCGGAAAAAGCCAGAAAGGGTAGGTTAACCATTGAGGAAATGACCGGTGGAACGTTTACCATTACCAATGGTGGAGTGTTTGGCTCACTGCTTTCCACACCCATTATAAATCCACCACAATCGGGTATTTTGGGCATGCATAACATTGTGGAACGCCCGGTAGCCGAAAACGGTCAGGTGGTGATTCGCCCTATGATGTATACTGCGCTAAGTTACGATCACCGCATTATTGATGGTAAGGACAGCGTAGGATTTTTAGTGAAATTAAAGGAATTTATAGAGGCACCGGAGAAAATGCTGGTGCAGTTATAATGTATTTGTAGTTAAGAGTTGTGTAATTAAAAATGGCTTCTTCCCTTGTTGGATGAAGCCATTTTTTTATCCCCTTTTTGTGCCGTTACATCATACACCTGACGAGGCAATAACGCATGTCAAACGCATGACATACAGGAAAAATGGAGCTGCAAATGTATAGATTGCTTCTTATCAGGTTTGATTAGACCAGTTAATGCCGCCATCTTTTTCCGCACACTAATGCGTCTGTTTTGCACAGCTTACAGTATTTGGAGAACACGGGATGTTGGCTGCTTGCGTACGGGTGAATAAATCCGGAACCGAAGTAAAAATTGCCATCCCGCAGAAAGAGGGGATGTGCTATTCCAGTAAATTGGTGATGGAACGCATTTTATTTTCTGTTTCCTGCCATTCCTTCTCAGGATCCGATGATGAGGTTATTCCACCCCCCGCATAAATTACAGCATGATTTTTAAAAAACTGCATGCACCGCAGGTTCACAAACAAATCCACGGTTTTATTCATGTTCCAAAGCCCTAAAAAGCCGGTGTAATACGATCGGTCGTACGATTCAATTTCTTGTATGGTTTGGTAGCTGAGGTCCTTGGGTAAGCCACACACCGCCGGTGTAGGGTGCAATTGCGTAATTAAGTCTGGCAGGTTGTTGCCTTCAATAGGTGCATTGTATTTGGTGAGTATGTGCGCCAGCCTACCGGTAATTTGGGTAAACGGACCGGCCTTTTGATAGTGGCTGCAGTTGTTTTCCAGTACCTGCTCAATAAACTGTTCTACAATGTGTTGTTCTTCCTTTTCCTTATCGGTCCAGCAAAGCTCTTGTTCGGTGGTATTTTCCAGTTGTATGGTTCCGGCCAGGGCCATGGTTTTCAGCTCCCCATGTTCGTGATGTATAAACAACTCGGGAGATGCACCTCCCCAGGTGCCGGTTTCAGCACTTGAAAAAATGTACACAAATGAATTGGGGTAGGCCTTTTCCAGCTTTAAAAACATGTGGCTGGCGTTGGAAAGTTTTACATAGTTTACCTTGCTGCGTCGCGAAAGTACCACTTTGCTAAAATTGTTGTTAAACAGACTTTTAACTTTTACAATGCGGCTGAGGTAGGTGCTGTAGTCACAAAAGCTGTTGAGGCTTTTGCGATGATGTGAAAACTGCAAGGCCTTTATTTTTTTTGCAGAAATTTCCTGGTGGATTTCTGGCAGTAAAAGGGATAGTTTCTCGTTGTTATTGGGTTTGAAAGGCGCCATTACAAAACCGGAATGATGCATTTGCAACTGGTCAGGCTGGGTTATAGAGCCTTCCATGTAATAAAATTTTTTCTCCCGTGGTAAACGATAAATTACAATTCCTTTTGAAGTTTGATCTGCCATTAATTAGTTGATGCGTTCTTATGTTTTCAAACAATAAAACTAACACATTGCTCACTTTTACCGAAGTAATTTTGCTATTTATTCCTGCTCCCTAACAACTCTTTGATGCAGGCTACAAAATTCAGCACATCTTCCCGGGTTGTATCAAAACTGGTCATCCACCTAACTTCGTGGTTTTGCGCGTTCCAGTCGTAAAAAAAGTACTGGTTTCTTAACGGTTCAATTAATGCGGGAGGCACTTTGGCAAACACCCCATTGGATTGAACCGCCTGTGTTACCGAAATTTCGGGGATGGTTTTTACCTCGTTGTACAGCAACGTGGCCATTTGGTTGGAATGCCGTGCATTGTTAAGCCACAGGTCATCGTTAAAGTAGGCCAGGTATTGTGCGGCTACATAACGCATTTTGGAGTACAGTTGCGCTGCCTGTTTACGGTAATACCTTACCCCGGTTTTCAGGGAAGGATTGAGAAGCACGATGGCCTCCCCAAACATCATTCCGTTTTTGGTTCCTCCAAAACTTAGCAGATCCACACCGGTATCCACCAACATTTCTTTTACCGTCAGGTTGAGGCTGGCAAGGGCATTGGCAATGCGGGCTCCATCCACATGCAATAGCATGTCATTTGCTTGGGCAAGGTCGGCCAGTGCTTTAATTTCCTGTGCTGTGTACACCGTGCCCATTTCGGTGGCCTGGGTAATGGAAATTATTCCCGGTTGACTGTGATGTTCAAAACCAAATCCGGTTAAATGAGGTTGGACCAGGGCAGGGGTGAGCTTCCCATCCGGTGTATTAATGGCAATGAGTTTAGCTCCCGTAAACTTTTCAGGTGCACCGCATTCATCCACATGGATGTGGGCTGTGTGGGCACATAGGATGGAATGATAGCTCTGTATGGCTGTTTGCAGCCCCACAATGTTGGCTCCTGTTCCGGTAAGGGCAAAATGTACTGCACATTGTTCACCAAAAAGTTCTTGAAAAGCTGCGATGGCCCTGAGGGTAAGGGGGTCGTCGCCGTAGCCCTTTACATGCCCTGTGTTGGCCTGGTTTATCGCATGCAGTATGTGTGGGTGTATGCCGGAGTTGTTATCGCTGGCAAAGCTTTTAGCTGTGTTCATATGTGGGGGATTTGGATAACAAAAATACCCGTTTCTAACGCGGAAACAATGACAAATAACGGGTTTAGTGAAATCCTGAATGCCCCGTACTGCTTTGGTTTTTGGGGGTTGTATCAGGGGGAGGGGAGGGAGAGCCGGTTTCGTGCGGCCATTCCTGCCTGCCTTCTTCAATTTCTTCTTCCGTTTCCTCTTCCAGCTCCCACGACCAGGGAGGACGGGTGGGGCCTTGCCCGCGGTAAACAAAGCTTAATGCGGCCCCGGTAATGGCTCCAAATAAATGTCCTTCCCACGATACCGGATCGTTAATAACTACCGGAATAAGGTGCCAAACCATGCTTCCATATAAAAATGTAACCATTAAGGAAATGGCCATTAATGGAATGTATTTGCGAAGAATGCCACTTAAAAACAGGAAGGAAGCAAATCCATAAATCAGTACACTGCTGCCAATATGCCAGGATGGTCTTCCGCCCATCCACAATAAAAAATGGGAAATAAGGTACAACCAAAGAAAAACTTTATAGGCCACTTGCGGATAAAAATAAAACAAGGTAGTTGCCAGTACAAAAAACGAAACGGAGTTGCCCATCAGGTGTTTCCAGTCGCCATGAATAAAGGGGGTG
>JAUIMD010000356.1 GCA_030433225.1 Bacteroidia bacterium | reverse complement strand
CCAAATACCCCTTTTTAGCCCCTTTTGCAAAGGCATAAATAAACATGGCAGTTCCCGAGGCTTCAATATAATTGCGTTCCTTTCCACCCATATCCAGCACCTGGTACCAAAGTCCGGTTTTTTCATCCTGCACGTTTAACAGCGCCTGCGAAAGGTTGTTGAGAATTTCAATCAAATCTCCCCGGCTTGCATGGTCTTCGGGCAGATAATCCAGCACATCCACCAAAGCCATCATGTACCAACCGGTTCCTCTGCTCCAAAAATGCCTGGATTGCCCGGTTTCCGGGTTGCACCAACGCTGCTCCCTGCTTTCGTCGTAAGCGTGGTATACCAGGCCGGTGCTATCATCCAGGGTAACCCGATACACTTCCTTTAACTGAAAAGCCACCTCATCAAACCATTTTGGCTGGTCAAAATCGTGCGCATATCGGGCTAAAAAGGGAGAAGCCATGTATAGCCCGTCGAGCCACATTTGGTAGGGGTAAATATTTTTATGCCAGTATCCGCCGGCATTGGTACGTGGGTGAGTTTCCATTTGACTCACCAATTGCTCAATGGCCAGTTTGTATTTTTCGTCACCGGTGCGTTCATACAAGGCCAGCATATTCAAGCCCGGACGAATGCGATCAATGTTATACGCTTCTAATTTGTAACCGCTAATACTGCCATCCTCATGCACAAAATAATCCACATAATCCTGCATGTATTTTGCATATTTTTCGTCCACATTGCCCAGGGCATCCATGGCACTGCCTAAAAAAGCGTAATCGTACTCGTACTTTGGTTTGTTGCCATTGTAATGAATCAGGCTGTCGTTACGCGCCATAACGGCATCTGCCATTTGTACTGACCAACTCTTTTCAACGCTGGATTCGCTTTTCTTTTTAGGAGCACCACAAGCTGCCAAAAGCAGCACTGCAGTCATAACTTGTAATAATTTCATGTATGATGTTTTAATAAAACTTTTTTTTCAGGTTTAATAGCTACATTTTGGATTGCCCATTGCAGTTCGGCACTGCCAAAAATTAGCCAGGTTCAAAAATAAAAAATCCCGCATCAGTAGCCTTCCCCGGTTAGTATCTTTTTGCGGGTTTATTTTCCCAAATAAATTTAATGCTTTTAAAAATGCACGGGTGTAATTCTCAATAAACTAAGGCGATGGAATCCCGGGCCGTTCTGTTTAAATTTTTGGGCGGATATTTTTCCTTTGTCCGGCTTTTGAATCCTTCAGCATCCTGCAAAAATACGCTTATCTTTAGAGATTATTTATCTCGTACTAACTAATTAAATGGAAATGAAAAGAAACGTACTTATATTGGTTATGGTGCTTTGTTTGGGCTTTTTGCCAACCATGGCACAAGAGCCATCCACCACGTATACCTATACGTTTGGAAACAATGTTTCGCAACAGGATTGTGCCATGCCACAGGATGCAAGCATTAAATACGATACCTTTACTACAACCGACGATTTGGTTACCATTCAAAAAAATGGCACCACACAGTTTTGGTACCACGATGCTTCACACGGCATTGTAATTTACAACGGCAATTCATTTGAAATTGGTGTTGCCGGAAATGCCATTATAACCTTTAATACCTGTACCTACGGTGCGGATGTGGCGAACTTCACTTTTTTTGATGCCGATAACAATGAACTGGGCACGATTGCTGCAGGGAATTACGGCGGCGAAGACAATTTTCCGGTAAGCTTTGCATACAAAGGAAATGCAGGGGTGGTAACTGCCAAACTCACTTCCAATAAAGAAGTCTACATCCACGAACTTAGCGTGGAGAATGCAGCCGCCATTGGTCCAAAAACCGGTAAAATTGATGTATGGGACTTTGGTGGGGAACAACTGGATACCGCCATTTATTTCAACCACCTGACACCTGACAGTCTGAATGCAATTTACCCTGCCTCTGTGCCCGCGGGTTCAACCGGCAAAACCCTCGTCAACTTTTCGTCGGGTGTTTTATCGTGGATTGGCGGATCCAATGATCGTTTGCGCACTTCCAACACCTCCATTACCCGTTACGACGAAAACCTGGGAGGTGCATCAGGATATGCAGGACGCATTTATGTCAATGCCGGCTCTGCCACTTCGCGCTACATCAGCCTCACCTTGAGCGAAGACGATGAGGTTACCCTGGTAACCCTCACCCAAAGTGGCACAGGCGAAATTAACTTTGAGTATGTAGGCGACCCGGCTGCCCAAACCGATGTAGTACCCGTTGGCACCAGCGTGGAAACCCTTGAGTTTGTAGCCAAATATGCCGGCACATATCATATTTTTGATACCAAAGATAAGCCCAGCTATTTTCGGGTGTACCGCAAAGATGCCACCTATACAACTTTGAATGGAACGGTGGATGCCTCACAGGCGCCCGGTATCCCCGACGGTTATTCCCTGGTATTTACCAATGCCGCCGGCAAGGTATGGAAAACACAACCTTCGGGTGGAAATTATACCATTACGCTTCCGGCAGGGTACACCTATGGCTTGAGCCTTGAAGGGGCCAACGGATTTGTAATTAGTAACGGAGAATCACTGGAGGTAACCGAAAGCACTACCTCCTATGCGGTGACTGTAGCTGCAGTTGAACTTTATACCGTTACCGGTAGCATTACCGGCCTGGGCAATGCTTTGAACGACCTCACCCTGTCTTTCACTCCTGACCGGGCTCAAAACAAGGTGTTTACTCCAACACCGGTAATTGATGCTGGCGCGGCCACTTACACCGTTCAACTTGAGCCCAATTGCCTGTACACCATTGCATCGGAAGGGGTAAACGATTTTGAACTGCCCGACAACACCATTGAGGTGAGTGCCACGGCTACTAAAAACCTGGCCTACTCCGCCAAAGCCACCTATAAAGTAAGCATCGATGGGGATGGATTAAATGCAGAACAGCTCGCCAAACTGCAACTTACCTTTACCAATTTATACGAAGAAGGGTACAGCTACTCCTTTACTTCGGTGGATGAGATATACCTGCGCTACGGTACCTACGCAATTTCTTATGGCGGACTGGACGACTATGCCGTTGAAATGGGACTGACTTCCAACCTCACCGTAGATGGAGCACCGGCCAGCAAAACCATCCACTTTAACCGCATTACCAACTGGCCGTTTAATGACCGCAACATTACAGCAGGAACCGCCATGTACAAAGGCCTGGTATTTACCGGAGGTATTTCGAACGAGCGTGCCAAAGGCCACCTGGTGTGTAAAGACGGTGCCACCATTAAAATTCCGGTGAACCCGGGCGATAAAATACAGGTAACCTACTATTATACCGCAGACTTTACCATTGAAGGCGGGGGGCAGTACCTCACGCAAAGTCAAAGCACCGCACAATTGGAATATGCCGACTTTGAGTTTCCTGGTTTTGAACCCGGTTTTGTTACCCTAACTATTGGTAACGGGGTAAGTACCACCTACATTACCAATATCGCAATTGGCGGAAAAATACCTTATG
>JAUIMD010000355.1 GCA_030433225.1 Bacteroidia bacterium | reverse complement strand
TGTTGCTCGAAGATGGTTTTTGGCGCATACGGCATATGGTGAAACAACCGGTATTGGATGCTCCCATAAGCAGGGAAAAAGCGGAAAGCAAAATTACGATCCATGGAAAACAGATGTACCTGAACATGGAGCCGTTTACCATAAAAGGCATCAATTATTACCCACAGGCCAGTCCGTGGAACACGTTTGGCGATGCGTTTGATGCTTCGGTAATCCAACGGGATTTTCAAATCATCCGAAAGACCGGCCTGAATGCCATCCGCATTTTTATTCAGTACGATGATTTTGGCAAGGCAGAAGTAAATCCGGAAAAATTAGAAAAGCTGGAACGTTTGCTTGACCTGGCTCAGCAAAACCAATTGTGGGTAATGCCCACCTTGTTCGATTTTTACGGCGATTATTCCGTTTTAAACTGGACGCTCACTCACCGCCATGCCGAGCAAATTGTTACACGTTTTAAAAACCATCCTGCCATTGTAGCGTGGGACATCAAAAACGAACCCGACCTGGATTTTGAAAACAGAGGAAAAACCACGGTACTGGCCTGGCTAAAGGAAATGATTACGATAGTAAAACGCTTCGATACCAACCATGCCGTTACCATTGGCTGGTCAGCCCCTGAAGCGGCGCTTGAACTACAAGATGCAGTAGATGTGGTTTCGTTTCATTATTACCGGCCGTTGGAACAATTTGAAAACGACCTGAACCACCTTCAGCAGAACTCCCTGGATAAGCCCATCGTTTTGCAGGAATTTGGCCAATCTTCGTACAAAGGTTTATGGAATCCGTTTGGCACCAACGAGAAGGACCAGGCGCAATACCACAAAAAAATGCAAGCCCTGCTTCAACAGCACGAGCTCGCATTTATGTCGTGGACCTTGTATGATTTTGATAACATCCCTGCCGCGGTGGTCGGGCATTTGCCCTGGCGAAAAAGCCGGCAGCAGAAATTTGGGTTTTTAGACCGTTTGGGTAACCCCAAGCCTTCTTTCGACTTTATTTGTTACTGAAACGGCCTTTCCCGACTTTTTTCCCTGACGGATTTCTTCAAATATTTCGAGGTATTTGTCGGCAATTACCTCCATAGGCAGAGAACATGCTGCCTCGTAATTGGCCTGCCCTAATGCCACACGGTAGGCATCGTTTTGCAGTATTTTTTGAATGGCATCGGCCATTGATTCAGCATTGTCGGGGGCAAAAAATTCGCCCTGGTAGCCTTCGTCTCTAATCAGTCTTCCTAAATCTCCTAAATCGGGCAGTACCACTGCTTTTCCGTAACTACCGGCCTGGTGCAAAACCCCCGAACTACCGGTGGTTGACGTGTACGGAAATACCGCCACTGCACTCTCGGCAAAAATTCCAGGAACATCCTGCTCGTGCACATACCCGGTAAAGCGCAGTTGCTTTACATGTGCGTAGTTTTCAGCTACTGCCTCCAGGTAACCGGGGGTATTCGGGCTGTCGGTGCCGGCAATCACAATTTCAATGTCTTCGTTCGTTCTTTTCCGTATAATTTCCACCGCCTCAATCATTTTCTCTACTTTTTTGTATGTCCCAAATTTACCAAAGGCCATTACCTGTTTGGGGCCCTTCGGCAATTCCATGTCGGGTTGTGGAGGGGTTTCGAAACTTCCGTGTGGTACCTGAACAACGTTGTTGGTTTTATATTTTTCGTCCAGAATTTCCACATATTTTTTTATGGTAACTGCCACCCGGTCGGCCCCTAAAATAACGCGGGTAAGGGCGGTGCCAATTCCATTATAAATTTTCTGTAATACTTTGCTGGAAGTAAATCCGGCACTGTCCAAATCCACCGTTTCCATAATGTTGTGCAGCAAAACTACAGTTGGAAATCCTTTTAGCTTAAAAAACATAGGGGTAAGTAAGCTAAGGGCTGCCGGTATTTTTTTATCGCCAAATTTCAAAAAGTGGATGTTGTATAAAATGGCATCGGGCTTTTCCTCTTTTATGGCCTTATTCAGCGTAAGGATGTTTTTGTAGCTGTTAAAGTTCCAGCTATCGCGAATGGTAATTTTACAGCCGTTTGTTTCAAAGTCTATCTGCTTATCTTCTATTGTTTCGTCAGTTAGCAAAACAATTTCATCGATACTGTCTTTTTGGGCAAAGTGTTTTACCAGGTGGTATCCATACTCGTTTAAAGTTACTTTGCTGGGTGGAAATGCGGTTACAATTGCTAGTTTCATATTCTTACGTTTTTTATTGATTTCTGATTCAAATATCCGGTTTATAACGGTTCGTCTGTGTTTTCTTCGACCAATGGAAGGTTACTGTCGTTAAACCCTACTTTTGGTGTGATAAAAGAAAAAAGCCACCTGTAAAAGAAGCAGGGCAGACATGATAACCATCTGCACTTCAACCACCTGCTGCAGGGAGGCATGAAATACCATAATCGATGCTACCTGGGCTAAACCAAATACCCCCGACAAAACAACGGGCAGGTACTTATCCATCGAAAGAAAGTAGTACACAAATACATTGGAAAGGGCAAAAACAGAGGTGGCCAACGCATATTTCCACAATAACGGGGCTATGTGCACGTAGGCCTCGCCAAACATCAGGCGTACAATAAGTTCGGGTTGAAATGCCGTTGCCGCCACAATGGCGCTGGCCAGCACCGCCACATAACTAAGGTATTTAAAGAATACCCGCGTGGTGTTTTGCCCCTCTTTTCGTAACTGTACTACGGTGGGCAGCAGCACCATCACAAACATCCATGCCACAAAATACACCACCCGGCCAATTAGGGCAAGCGAGGCGTACAAGCCTGCTTCGTGCGGAACGAAGTAATGCTTTACCAAAAGAATATCGCTGTTGTTGATAATAATTTGTGTACACTCGTAAAAAGCAGTAATCCATATAAAACGACTTACTTTTTTAGAAATATCGCGTGGCATGTTTTGTTTGGCTAGCAGGGAAAAATTGGAATTTTTAAGGGGAAACATGCCCACTAAAAGAGAAACCAAAATGCCGACAGAAACAATGATGGACGAATTCCCCTGGAATAAGAGGAGCAGAAAGAGGGTAATGACCAGGCGCGTTAACATTTCGCCCTGGTAGGTAACCGACAGTTTTACAAAATTTTTATGTCCCTGAAAATAGCCACGGTTAATGCTAAGTAAAAAATACAAAGGAACGCCCAGCGCAAAAATGTAAAACATTGCGGGAGAACTCGTGTGAAAAAGTGCTTGCAATTGCCCGGCAAAAATGGCAATAAGTACGGCCACTCCCACACTAATTACCACGGCCCAACGTTTCATGGCATTTAAAAACCGGTTTTCTGTGCGTTCAGCAAACTCACTGATAAAGCGAGCCACGGTTAACTGGAACGTCATGGCCATAAACGAGAGCACCAGTAAGAACGTAATTAATACCGCCGCATCCGAGAATTGCTCCGGCCCCAAAATTCGTCCCAATAGTAAATTATATAGGTAGTTTCCGCCGTTTACTACCATAACGCTTAGCATAAAAAACTG
>JAUIMD010000354.1 GCA_030433225.1 Bacteroidia bacterium | reverse complement strand
GGCATCGTCAAATTTGGCTGGATTTTCGTAAAAATCGCGCGAAATTTTCTCGTATTCCGGGTCGAAACGCAGCGAAAGGTCGGTGGTTAGCATGGTAGGATTGTGAAATTTTTCCTTGTCAAAGGCATCCGGCACCTTCATTTTCGGATCTTTGGCTTCCCACTGGTGTGCACCGGCCGGACTTTCTACCAATGTCCATTCGTTTTCAAAGAGATTAAAAAAGAACAAGTGGCTCCATTTTGTTGGGGTGGAAGTCCAAATCACCTCCAGGCCTGAAGTAATGGCATCAGCGCCTTTCCCCGACTTGTACGAACTTTCCCAACCTAAGCCCTGCGCTTCAATTGGAGCTGCTTCCGGGTCGGGACCAACATGGCTGGCAGGACCGGCACCGTGGGTTTTTCCCAGGGTATGTCCACCGGCAATAAGTGCAACGGTTTCTTCATCGTTCATGCCCATGCGGCCAAAGGTTTCGCGTATGTCATGTGCCGCCAACACCGGATCAGGATTTCCACCCGGACCTTCAGGGTTTACATAAATCAGCCCCATTTGAACGGCCGCCAACGGATTCTCCAGGTCACGTTCGCCCGAATACCGTTTTTCGTCACCCAGCCATTTTTCTTCGGCTCCCCAATACACATCCAGTTCGGGTTCCCATACATCCACCCTTCCTCCGGCAAAGCCAAAGGTTTTAAAGCCCATGTCTTCCAGGGCAACATTACCGGTAAGCACCATTAAATCTGCCCACGAAATTTTGTTGCCATACTTTTGTTTGATGGGCCATAACAAGCGACGTGCTTTGTCAAGGTTGGCATTATCGGGCCAGCTATTTAGCGGGGCAAAACGTTGCTGTCCGGCACGTGATCCACCCCGGCCATCGCCACTGCGGTAGGTTCCGGCGCTGTGCCAGGCCATACGAATAAAAAGTCCACCATAATGGCCGTAATCGGCCGGCCACCACTCCTGCGATTCGGTCAATACTTTTCTAATGTCCGCTTTTAACGCATAATAATCGAGGCTGTTAAATGCTTCGATGTAGTCAAAATCTTCATCCATTGGGTTGGACATTTCGGAATTTTGTCGCAGAATGGTAAGGTTTAATTGGTTGGGCCACCAATCGGCATTGCTCATGGCCCGCATGTTTGAAAGACTCCGTTTTGTGGCTCCGGACTGGGCATCGGTTTTCTCCATATCTTGCCCATGTGTTTGTTTACAGGCTTCGAGTCCGGCAATAAGAGCCAGCAAAGCCATCAAATACAACATACTCTTTTTCATCATGTTACTCTTTAATTTTTAAGATATGAAATCAAAGTTAAGGAGTTTTAACGAATTAATTGTATCTATTTTATCAATGAATATATTTACAAAATAAATACCCTACGGAAAAGTAATGATGCTATCAATAAAAAATCCCACTCCGGTAAGGGAATGGGATTCGTAAGTTCGTTTGAAGGTTAGTGTTTATTTCTGCATTTCCACCACCTGGGTTGGATCCATGTTTTCGTTGCGATAATTGACTCTTTCTATCACGGCAGTTGCCAGTTCAGCAAAAGCGTTACCCGTCACCGAATCCGGATCCAGGGCCACCGGGGCACCCTTGTCTCCTCCCTCGCGTATACTTTGAACTATGGGAATTTGACCCAACAAAGGTACTTCCATTTGCTCAGCCAGAGTTTTGCAGCCCCCTTCTCCAAAAATATAGTAACGGTTTTCGGGCAATTCGGCCGGCGTAAACCACGCCATGTTTTCTACCAGCCCTAGCACCGGCACATTAATTTTTTCGTTCTGAAACATGTTAATTCCACGCTTGGCATCGGCCAATGCCACCGATTGCGGGGTGGACACAATTACGGCACCCGTTATGGCCAACGTTTGCACCAGGGTAAGGTGAATATCGCTGGTACCGGGGGGCATGTCAATTACAAAGTAATCCAACTCGCCCCAATGTACATCGGTAATGAGCTGTTTTACGGCTCCTGTGGCCATTGAACCGCGCCACACAATGGCATTGTCCTTTTCCACAAAAAAACCGATAGAAAGCGTTTTAATGCCGTATTTCTCCATAGGAATCATTACATCCTTCTCCCCGATTTTATCCATTAAGGGTTTGGCATCTTCCAGGGCAAACATGGTGGGTACCGATGGGCCGTAAATATCGGCATCCAACAAACCCACTTTATAACCCTGCAGGGCCAGCGCAATGGCCAGGTTGCTGGCTACGGTAGATTTACCCACGCCACCTTTACCGGATGCCACGGCAATTACGTTTTTAACATTGGGCAGCGCCTCGTTTAAGGGTTTGGGAGGAGGCTCAGGAAACTTCATTTCGATGTTTACCTCAATGCCTTTATCAATGTAGGTATGTATGGCCGATTCGCAGGCCTTGGCCAATGATTTACGAAACGGATCGTTTTTTTTCTGGAATGCGAGGGTAAACGTTACTTTTTGTCCGTTTATTCGAACATCGTCTTCCACCATTCCTTTCATCACAATGTCCAGTCCATCGCCCGGATATTTTACTTTTGAAAGTGCTTCCAATATTAATTTTGGATACAATTGCGCCATTTTATCTAGTGTATATGTTTTCTTAAATTAGTAACACCCAAGCCTGTAAACTGTTCTTTTCAGTCGATCGAAAGTTCCACATTCGGGTCCCAAAAGTGGCTTTTAAAGTAAACAATTTTATCTTTTTTTACGCTGATACCTTCGTTTTCGAGCATCTGCTGCATCACATTTTCTCCCGGAAAATGGTGTTTACCTGTGAGCAAACCAATGCGGTTTACTACGCGATGAGCCGGTACATAGGGCGTTTGTGTATGGCTATTGTTCATGGCATAGCCCACCATGCGCGAAGCCTGCGGCGAACCAAGGTAGCGGGCAATGGCGCCATACGAAGTTACCCGGCCTGCAGGAATAAGCCGTACCACATCGTAAACATCGAGGTAAAAGGGGTTCATTTTCCGTGTGTTTTTGGCGTGAGTTTCGATCGCCCATAGCTGCGGTATTCGTCAAATTCAATTTCCACTTCCGGCTCTGCCAGGGTTTTTGCCTCGGGTATAAAGGCAATGTATTTTATGGAAATTCCGCGGTTCATCCACATGTTTTCGTAATGGGTACGTATTTGCATTACCCGATCGTTTGCATGGGTTTGGTGTACATTATCCAACACCTCCAATATTTTAAAACCATTGGCCTTTACCATTTCACAGGTGTACCGGTACTGAAAATTGCTATCGGTTTTCAGGTGGATGGTGCCGCCCGGCTTTAAAAACTTCAGGTACAACTCAATAAAATTGGTGGCGGTAAGTCGTTTCCGCTGACTTTTCATTTGCGGATCAGGAAAGGTAAGCCAAATTTCATCCACCTCATTTGCGGCAAAAAACACGTGTACAATTTCGATATTGGTACGTACAAAGGCCACATTTTTCAGCTGCTCTGCGTGCGAGTCGGTGGCACCCCGCCAAATACGTGCGCCTTTAATGTCTACCCCAATAAAGTTTTTATCCG
>JAUIMD010000353.1 GCA_030433225.1 Bacteroidia bacterium | reverse complement strand
AAGTTTGCAGGCCATGGAGGAGGGGAGCAGTCTTTTGGAATCCGCTCAATTCATGCAGGTGCAACAAACTGCGGGTAATCAAAGCCTGTTAAATGTATTCGTTAATCTGAATCAAGTGCCCGACCTTGGAAAAAGATGGGGGAGCAACGCACAGCCAACTGCCGGAAATGCTTTGGGAGCCTGGGTAGCCATGGATTTAAATTTGCAGGAAAAGGCCGTCATGCTGAACGGTTTTGGCAGCAGCTCTGCACAGCAAAGTTTTTTTGACGTGTTGCAGTCAATGCCACCCGTAAAATATACCTCGCCTGCGGTGTTGCCACAATCGGTAGCTGAATTTGCCGTTATGGGAGTGGCAGACATCAGCACGTTTCGCGAAAAATTTACGGCTTATCAAGCTAAGTGCTTTGGTGCCGACGCCTATGCAGCGAAACTGGAGCAATGGAACAGCATGGCAGATACGAACCTAACCTTGTTTTTTGATGGATTGCTCGAAAACGAAGTGTGTGCCGTTTACCAGGCGCAGGTGGCCAATGCTGACTCCTTGGACCGTTTGGTGGTGATGAAGGTGAAAAGCGGTAGTTTGGCGGAAGAAGCCTACGGAAAAGTACTGGCAGCGTATGCCGGGCAAAATGGAATACAGCTACGGACATTGCAATCTAACATACAGGCCGACTATAAAACTGAGGTGAACAGTTACCATTTTCCGTTTGATGGGGTGCTGCAACATTTATACGGAGCGGCAGTAAAAGATGGGTATTTGCAGCGCGTTTGTTTTTATAAAAACTACATGGTGGTGGGATACAATCATGAGGCCCTGCAAAATGTGATATACGAAAACATGCGAAACCGCACCCTGGCCAACGATGCCAATTACCAGGAGTTTTCCGAAAGTATTGCCGAGCACGCCAATTTCTTCTGGTTTGTAAAAATGCCACGTTGGAAAAAGAAACTGCAACACTATTTGCAGCCCCGCTTTGCGGAGCACTGGGGAGCCGAAAGCTCCGTGTGGAATGCATTTTATGCCTTGGGGTTGCAGCTTTCTACGCTGAATACGCTCACGTATAGTACCGCATATATCCACTATAAACCCGAAATTCAGGAAAAGCCCAAAACGGTTTGGGAAAGTAAACTAAAGGCAGGTATTCAAATGAAACCCGTTTGGGTGGTTAACCACAACACCGGCGATAAAGAAGTGTGTGTGCAGGATAAATCCAACACCTTTTACCTTATAAGCAAGGAAGGAATTGTATTGTGGGAAAAAAAACTGGATAGCCCTATAGTAGGTACAGTGGAACAACTGGACTATTTTAAAAACGGGAAGCTGCAGTTGCTGTTTAGTACCCAAAATAAACTGTACCTGCTGGATAGAAACGGCAATTTTGTAGGCCGCTATCCCATTAATTTTGCGGCAAAAACTACAGTGGGAGCCAGCTTGCAGGACTATAACGGAAAAAAGGACTACCGCATTTTTGTGCCCTGCGAAAACGGTAAAATTTATTTATACGATAAACGGGGGCAAATTGTGAAAGGTTGGAATTTTGACCGAACCGATCATTGGGTGAATCAGCCCGTGAAACATTTCAGGGCAGATAACCGCGACTTTATCGTTTTTAAAGATAAATCCCGTTTGTACATTCAGGATAGAAGGGGCAAAACACGTGTGAAGGTGAAAAATAATTTTACGCCCGCCGTTAACAGCGCCATTTACCTCGATAAAAATGGAAAGGTTGGCAGGGAACGGTTTGTGACCACCAACGAGTGGGGCGTGGTAAAGTTTGTGTATGTGGATGGAACTGTGCGGGAGAAAAAACTGTTGGAGGCAACACAGCAACATACCTATGCATTTGTGGATGTTGATGGCGACGGATTGGGCGACCATTTGTTTTTAGACCAGGGGGTACTCACAGTATTTGCGAATGACGGTACTAAAATAATGGAGAAGGCATTTGCTTCCGCTAACTTGTTTGGGCCGGCTGTGTACAACTTTGGGCCAAAAAATATTAAAATAGGGGTAACGGATATACCAAACGGACGCATTTACCTGTTTAATAGCGATGGCACCACTTACGAAGGGTTCCCGGTTGCGGGCATTACTGATTTTTCTATTGCTTACCAGGGAGGTGCTACCGGAAAATTTGGCCTCATTGTAGGCGGAAGAAACGGATATATAATGTATTACAATTTAAAACAATAACGGATTTCCCCTTGCGTACATAGCCCCGGTCATATGCTCAGTCAGGTTGGTGGAGGGCGCAATGGGATTTCAACACTCAAATCACTAAAAAATGAAAAACATAAAAATTGCAGTTGGATGTTTTGTTTTTGCCACCGTGGTATTGTCGGGCTGTAAAACCAAAAAAAAGGCCATGTCGGATGTGGATGCATTTCTGGCCACACAGGAAGAAACTTCCGGGGACGTGTCGAACACCTCAGCAGGGGAGAGCAGTAAAAGTTCCCTTGGTTGGCCCACAGCCAATAAAAATTCCAACGAAAAAATTGTGGTAAAAGAAGAGGAAGCCAGTATACTTTCAGGAGAAAGTGCCGACATTAACAATTACAAGTATTTTGTGATTATCGGGAGTTTTGCCAACGAAAACAATGCACGAAATTACAAAGGTACAATGGTGGAAAAAGGCTTTAAGGCAACCATTTTAGAAAATACCACCGGACACTACCGTGTGGCTGTTTTTTATACCAATAGCGAGCAGGAAGCACGCGCTAAAATTACCGAAATTCGCAACAAGTATGCACAGCACCAGGATGTGTGGTTGCTCAACCGAAAAGGCATTTAAAGTTTTGTGCCGAGTTCGGTTAAAATCTCAAATACTGCCGGACAGCTTTTGCTGTTGATTAAGGTCAGCTTTTTAAGCTGATAAAAATTTTTACGGTCGGTGTGTGGATATTCCCGGCACGCTTTTGGCCGGTTTTCGTAAATAAAACAATAGTTGTCCTCCCCTAAAAAGGGGCAGGGCATTGTTTTAAATACATAATCATTGTCTTCATCAATGCGGATGTATTCTTCCATAAAATCACCGGGTTTCATGCGCACAGCTTTTGCCATACGTTTTATATCGGTTTCATTAATTCTTGGGCCAATGGTTCGGCAGCAATTGCCGCAGGCGAGGCAATCGGTTTTCTCAAACACGCGCTGATGGGTGGCCTGCACCAGTAAGTCCGTTTTTCGGGCGTTTTTTTTATTTATTTTCTTAAACAGCGCGTTAAACGCGGCTTCCTTTTTTTCGGCTTCGGCTGCCAGGTTTTTAAGGTCCATCATGCAGTTTTTCGTTTGGTTTTTACCTGTGATACAAACAAGCCGGCAATCACAATTCCAATTCCAACAATCTTTTGCGGCTCAAAGGCGTCGTTCAAAAGCAGTATGGCAAAAATGTAGGTAATGGCCGGTATCAGGTTTACAAATGCATTGGCTTTGGTAATGCCTATGCGTTTAACGGCATAGGTAAACAGTAAAAAAGCCAGGACAGATGCAAATAAGGTGAGCTGAAGCAGTGCGCCAAT
>JAUIMD010000352.1 GCA_030433225.1 Bacteroidia bacterium | reverse complement strand
TTTGGGTATAAGGGCATTCAAGCTGTCGGGCCAGTTTAACCCGCTTTGAAAGGTTTCACTGTCAAGCAATAAGCGACACACGCCGCCTCCCAGCGTTGACAGCCAAAGTTCCTTATCTGAGCGCTTAAAAATGCCGGTAATTTTATCGTTGGCAATGGTTGTGGGGTCATTGGGGTTATTCCGGAAACTTTTTAAGGTTTTGGTGTGCAGGTTGTATTTCAAAAGGCCATTAAAAAAAGTACCAATCCACAGGTATCTTTCATCCAAATCAAACAGACTTAGCACATTGTTGCCTTCGGTTTCGCCCCGCGCATTTACCAGCCGTAACGGGCTAATGCGCCTTGTACTTACATCCAGGGCATATATGCCATCCCCATCGGTACCCATCCATACTTTTTTGGGGTTTCCTTCAATGGCGGTTATACTGTTGGAACCAATACTGTTTTCACCAAATGCACGATAGCCGTAATTGGTGAACAGTTCCGGTGATTCGGGAAAAAGGTACAGCCCTTTTTGAAATACCCCCAACCAAATGTTTCCGGCACGATCTTCCACCACCGAGTGAATTTTACTTTTTGAGAAATCAAAAATGGAATTTCCGGGGTAAACCCGCTCTAATGTTAAGGTAGAAAGGTTAAGCCGGTACAAGCCCATGCCATCCGTTCCAACCCACAATGCATTGTTGTCGGCCCACAAAAGCGATTTTACAGCCAAATGCGCAATCCCTTTATCGGCGGGGCTAATTACCTGTACTGTTTCACGAACTTTATCGTAGCGCATCAATCCGGTTTTAAGGCTGGCAATGTAAATGCTTCCGTCCGCTCCTTCGCACAGGTCGGTAATGTCGTTTCCGGGAAGGTGCAAAGCACCGTTTTGGTGTTTGCTATAATTGAGCACCTGCCCGGTATGTAAATTGTAGGTACTTAGTCCCGAATTATCCGAACCAATCCACAAAACTCCTTCTTTATCTACAAAAATGCATTCCAGGTAATAACTGCACAATTGCGCATTAATTTCAGCAGGGAAAACATGGGTACGGGTTTCAGCGTCTATGCGAAGCAGGCCATATTTGGAGGTGGTTATCCACAGGTTTCCCTGTTCGTCAGGCGTCATGTCACTTATATACGGATGCACCTGAATGCCGTTTACGTACAATGGAATCTCCTCAAAAGTTTCCAAATCAGGATTATACACCTGCAAACCATTGATCAAACCCACCCACAAATTGTGCTGGAGGTCCTCGCACAAAGCGGTCACAAAATCGGCTTTCAGGCTACTTTTTGCTCCATTCTCCCCCTGAAACGTTTTAAACCGGGTGCCGTCAAAACGGTTTAAACCATTTTCGGTGGCCACCCATATAAAGCCCAGGTGATCCTGATACACCTGGTTTATCAGAGAATTGGATAAACCTTCGTTGTAATCGAAAAAGCGTTTTTTCTGTCCGTAAACCGAACTGACGCAACTTAAAAAAAGGAGGAAAAGAAAAACAATTTTACCCTTCATAACCCGGTTAGCATAGTATCAAAAACTAATATAACAAAAATTACGTCCCAAGTAATTTTTAAGGTCTTTATCCTTCCCTTTTGGGGCATTTGTAACCCAGGAAAAAGCATTTGTAACGTACACAAAAACGATGTAACCCTTTTTACACAATGCGTTACACAGGCAGAGGCAGACCCGCCTTCAAGTCCTTATTTTTATCTCTTGCCAAACGGGCACCCCACCTTTAAAAGGGATTTGCACAAATAAACACCCTTACAAGTTGGAGTACACCTTTGGCCACTCCCTGACAAAAACCACCCATGGAGTGTACACAAACAGGACTAACAAAGGCAAAATGAAAGGCAAAAAAAACCATAGCATCCCCATCGATAAAAACAGGCTGCGCGTGCTGGTTTTTGCAACCGTTGTCGTACTGTTGTTTCCCACACTACGCGTTGCCGCGCAATCGCCATCAACGGGAGACGCCCTGTGGTTCAGTAACGGTCGGCCACATCCTCAAAACACCACATTTAGGCCTGCATATATTTATTGTTCCCTCAGTGGTACAACCGGCAATCTGGTTAAAAAACACCTGACCGATGGCCTTTCTCAAATCGTTGGTACGCATCTTATCAGCACTTCATCACCTCATAAAAACGGCTTGTGGATCGCGTTGGGATCCAGCAAAGCTGTACAAAAAAAGGTTAGTCCAGAAGAACTGGAAGCATTGGAACAAGAGGGGTTTATGATTCGGTATCTCCCCGATGAACAATGTACCCTGCTTACCGGAAACTCGGAAAAAGCCTTACTGTACGCCGTATTTCACCTGCTGCGCATATTGCAAACTCAGCCACTGAACCTACAAAACCTCTCGATTACAGAGGTTCCCGTATACCAAAAACGAATTTTAAACCACTGGGATAACCTGGACGGCACTGTGGAACGCGGCTATGCGGGCCGATCCATTTGGCAATGGGACCAGCTACCTGAAGTCATCAGCCCGAGGTATGCCGCCTATGCCGCTGCCAATGCCTCCATCGGGATAAACGGTACCGTACTGAATAACGTGAATGCGTCCCCGGAAATCCTATCCACCTCCTACCTGGAAAAGGTAAAAGCAATTGCCGGGCAACTTCGCCCCTATGGAATTCAGGTGTACCTCTCGGTAAATTTTGCTGCACCCAAAGCTTTGGGCGGATTGCCCACCGCACATCCAAAAGATGCCCGGGTAATTGAATGGTGGCATCAAAAAGTGGCGGAAATCTACCGCCTTATACCTGATTTTGGCGGATTTTTGGTGAAGGCAAATTCCGAAGGCCAACCCGGCCCCATGGATTATGGCTGTACCCACGCCGAAGGAGCCAACCTGTTGGCCGATGCACTTGCACCGTACCATGGCATGGTTATGTGGCGGGCATTTGTATACAGCGCCAACGGAAACGACCGGGCAAAGCAGGCCTATGAGGAGTTTTTGCCTATGGATGGCCGGTTTCGAAAAAATGTACTGCTGCAGGTAAAAAACGGTCCGGTAGATTTTCAACCACGAGAACCGTTTAGCCCATTATTTGGAGCCATGCAGCACACCGGACTGATGCCCGAAGTGCAAATTACCCAGGAATATTTAGGATTTTCAGACCACCTGGTATTTTTAGGCACCCTCTTCAGTGAATTTCTGCAAAGCGATACCTACACACAGGGCCGGGGCTCAACCGTAGCCAGGGTAACTTCCACCCGTTCCCAAAACATTTCGTTAAATGGTATTGCCGGAGTGGCCAACATTGGTGCGGACACCAACTGGTGCGGACACCCTTTTGCGCAAAGCAATTGGTACGCATTCGGGCGGCTCGCCTGGAACCCCGAACAATCCCCCAGAGCAATTGCCCGCGAATGGATTCAGCAAAGTCTTACCCAACATGCACCATCCGTAAACGCCATTGAACATATAATGATGAAAAGCCGGGAGGCCACAGTAAATTACATGACGCCCCTTGGCCTGCACCATTTAATGGGGTGGGACCACCACTACGGCCCGGAA
>JAUIMD010000351.1 GCA_030433225.1 Bacteroidia bacterium | reverse complement strand
CCGGTGAGCAAGCCAATGGCAATTTTCATGTCAATGTGGAAGATGAGCGTGCAGAGGTAGGTGATGAGGGCTGCCGAGCCAATGAGAATCAGTCCAAGGTAGGCAAAGGTGCGCCCCTGCGATTTAAAGGTGCTGAAAAACCCCGGGCCGGCCTGCATACCCACCGAAAAAATAAACAGAATTAAGCCTATTTTTTGCAGAATGTCCGGGATAATTACGCCGTAATTCCCAAATACAAGGGCCACAAATAAAATGGCCGAAACGTCGAGGCTTATGCCGGAAATGCTGATTTTTCCCAGCATATAGCCAATGGCAATAATGAGAAAAAGAGCGAAATAGGTGTTTTGAAGCAGTTCCATACGATTGGTTTTGGATGTGCAAAAGTATGAAAATTCCTTGAAGATATGTTCTATAACATGTTTTGTTGAAGGGAGTGTTGGCGAATTAAGGCTGCAAAATTTGGCCTAACACTTTTGTTTTGTGTTCAATATCGGCTGTAATGGCATATACCGATATGGTGGCGCCTGAAATGCCGTCGATTTCTTTTCCGGGCCTCAGCTCCTCTTCTCCGCCAAAGCCTACGAACTGTTTTAACCAGCTGCGTGCAGTTATTTCGTGCCCATAGGTTGCCTCGTAGTTGGTTACCCGTACGGTTTCCACCTTGTGGTTTGTGTCAAATAAAATGTAATAATCAAAGTATTCACTTTCCAGGGCATCATCGCTGATGGGAGTCCCGCTTCCGCAGCCTCCTGCCCGGCAGCAATCTACCCGGCCGGCGTACATATAGCCTATTAGTTTGGCACTGTCGTGCGAAGCTATTTTATAGAATTTGCCTTTTAAACTACCGTTTGTATTGGTTTCAAGCGGTGACACCAATACCTGCTCAATGCCTGCTGTTTTTTTCAGGTCTTTTTTTAACGACTTGGAATCAAGGTCGGCCGGTATGGATGCCGTTAGCACTAGGGCCGCCAAAACGAGTAAAAGAGGAGTGGTATTGAATTTCATGTCTGTTGTTTTTTATTCACCCTTGGTTTGCGCCCTGTTCCGGGAAAATTCCGGTTTTGAGCGTTGCTTCCGGAGGTGAAGTTTTATCCGATTCCTGAACCATGGGTAGAGTAACCAGGGGCTTTAAATACATAAAGTTGACTGCCTAAAGGCAGCCAACTGTTTCCCATTATTTTGTTTGCTGTAAACAGCGTTTTTTTAGAACATAATCCCTACACCTGCATTAAATGTGGCGAGGTAAGTATCCGAATCTTCTGTTTTTATAAACTGAACATCTGCCTTCAGGATGGATCCGGGCGTAATTTTCCAGCCAATTCCGGTGGTTACGATGTTGGCTTTGTAAGCTGGCTTTGCATCCAGCCCCGGCATGGTGGAGGCATGCTTGTCGTATTGCGAAAAACGTACGAATGGCAGCAGTTCGCTGGTGATTTTTTCGCTGGACTGAAACAGGTTGTATGCGGCTTCCACATAATACCCGTACATGGCTGACCCCAGGTCGTTGGCCACACCGTCTTTCGCAGTAAACAGGTTGTACTCTTTGGTGTTGGAAATGCCTGAGTAATACAATTGACCTCTTAACTGCCAGCCTTTTACAATGTAGCGGGCATCCAGTCCAACCATTGAAATGCCTACAACGGATGAATCTTTTGTAGCCTGTGCCACATCGTCGTCGTATAGCGAGCTGGAGGTTTTTCCAAAGTATCCTGAAACACCGATGTTTAAACCACGTATGCCATAATATTCCACCTTACCGGCAAAGTTGGGGTGTGATATAAAGGATTCTGCACCTTTCTGACGTCCGGACCGGAACCCGCTTTTGCCGGAGAATTTAGCGCCATCGTCGTAACTTTTAAAGCCATTAATAACGTAGGCCTGGTAACGCAGCGAAGCATCAATAACGTTCCCTGTAAATCCGGCTCCTAACTCGCGCCAGGTTGTGGGAGCAATCAGGTGGTCAATCACCGGACGTTCAACTCCATTGTAGGTGGTAGGCTCGTGGTATTCGTTGATAATACCCATGGGGGCAAGCAACAACCCTGCCCGAAACTGGAATGGATTAGAAATTTTATATTGGAGAAATGCCTGTTCCACATATACCTCAGAAACATGCTCAAATTCAATTTCTGTTACAAAATTGGTGCGCTCGTTAAAACGGTATCCAAACAGCAATACCAGACGATGTACATCCAATTTTCCGTTATAGGCACCCGGTATGTTTAAGGGTTGGTTGTAATCAATTTGCGCATACCCTCCAATGGTAAGGTTGCGATCCATATTGATCAACCGGGTTGCGGTATTTTGGTACTGGTTGTTGCCATCAAATGCCTGCTGGGCCTGCACTGTTAAGGCTAATACACATAGTGTTACAAGGGTAAAAATTCTTCTCATCTGTCTGTCAGTATTTTGGTGCAAAAATACACCCCGACAGCGCGATTTGATATCCCCATAAATAGGGATATTGATTTGTTAAAGGCTATTAAATTTGTAGGATAAAGCTTTAAAAAATGCCAAAAGTGGCTAGATTAACTCAGAAATATCAATGTTGTCGGAGTCGATCAGGTTGTTTAAAATGGCATACACCGTAAGGCCGGAAATAGATTTGATGGATAGTTTTTCGGTGATATTTTTTCGGTGGGATATAACCGTATGGATGCTGATGAAGAGTTTGTCGGCAATGTCTTTGTTGGAATACCCATAGGCGACCAAACGCAATACATCTGTTTCCCTGTCGGTTAGGGTGTTGAAATCTTCCTGTTTATCCGCCTCGTCAGGAAGTTCGGCTTCCAGTCTTTTTAATTTTTCCTGCAGTTCAGCCGTGCTGGTATGTATGGATAATTGAAGCGTATTTTTCGACACCGGGTTAATGGCATCAATCACAATAAAACGCAGGTGTTTTATGCGGTTGGCCACCTTGGCTTCTACCAAAATGGGCTCGGTGCTTACCGAGGTTTCGTAGGTGTCGGCAAACTCATCCATGCTTGCACAGGGAATAATCTCGCGTTTTTCAAAAGAGGCCAGCATTGCCGTAAGCCCCTTTCTGATTACCTCCGAGCGGTGTATAATGAAAATACGATTAGGCATGGGCAAGTTGTTTTTCCATGTCTAATACTGTTGGAACCAGTATATTGTCCTCTATGCGGGCATGGTCTTCCAAATCTCTTTCCAGCATAAAAATGGCAGAAAGAAAGGTGTTGCACGCATTGTCGTCGTAAGTTGGGTCCAAAAACTTAATAATGATGTTTTTCAGGTCGTTCAGCTTCTCATCCACATTGGAATGCTCCTTTTCATAATCCAGAATGGAAAGCTTACCCAATCCTTCAGGCCTTACAGTTTTGCCTGACTCAATCACGTCTTCCAGCTTTAGTACATACGGGAAAACATGCTCCTCCTCTTCATTTATGTGGTTAATCAGCTCCTCCTTATACTTTACGTAAAAGGTCTGGATGATTTTTAAATCGTTGCTGTTACCGCCGCTTTTTATCAATTCATTCAGCAGGCCGTCAATGCGTATAAGTACATAATTGATGTAGTACTCG
>JAUIMD010000350.1 GCA_030433225.1 Bacteroidia bacterium | reverse complement strand
CAGATTCAAACTTTTATATTTTCATATTGAAATTTTTATGCTTATTCGCCAGAAAACGCCCCCAATACACCCCTCATTTTTGCATTTATTCTCACAAATTTTAAAATGGAGTTTTCTACCGACAGAAATGGTTTCTACATCAACAACCCTTGACACTGGCTCCTGACTTTTCTATCTATGGAATTTGCGCACTGTTTGCCGGCACATGCCCGTCTGAAACCAAGATTACCTCCTAAAAAATCTGCATTCTGACTCCATTTGTCAGGGTTAAACCTTATGGGATACGGTAACCTTTGGCACATAGCTAACCGCTGCCCCTACAGTTAGGGGTTGCGCATAAAAAACCCCGAATGCAGTACATTCAGGGCTATCGTGCTCTTATCGTATTTCGGTCTGTTTAGGGGAAGGGCAGGTACCAATTGCTTTCTACCGCATAAAACTGTTTTATCTGTACAGCCATTTCCTCGGTATATTTCGAAGCAATGATGGATCCGATAAATTCTCCGGGATTGGCGCGCCTTTCTGCGATTCGTATCAGGTCAGACATGCGTTTTCCTTCAAAGGCACATTCCATGGCCTTTTCGCGCAAAATGTAATCTTCTACCAGTTCCACCCTTTCCTGTCCCTCAATGGAATCGGGTATTTCGATGTTCCGCAGCAGAACCCGGTTACGAATGCCCCGGTTGCGGCTAAATTTTGAATACCCCGACGGGCGTTGTGACGCACTCACACCACTGATTCCATTGTTTAAAAACATCAGTGCCACATCCGGTTGACCATCGCGGTTCAGGGCTTCTGCCAGCAAAAGGTGCAATTCCCCGGCCCGCTGCAGTACAATGTCGGAACTGTAGGGCTGCCCTTCGTCCATCGCATATTTTTTTATGTAATACGTACCGGCCTGAAGGGTATCGTACGTTAACCCCATGCCCCGGTACACATCAGAAGAATCGTTGCGCGTTGTTATCTGCGACTCCATCAAATGCACCAAAGGCATAGCCGGCCGAACCATGTACCTGGCTGAAGGCAACATCAGTTCCACCATCGTATTTACCTGTTTTTGGTTGATGGAATACGGGATAACCATGATGTTTTCAAGCAGGGCATTTTCGGCATTAAAAAAGATGGTTTTCCAGGTATCTTCGGCATAAAACGCATCCACTTTATACGCAGCATCCCCGGCCTGTACCGGAGCACTTTCCAACCCCAGTTTGAGGTAATAAATTGCATTTTTAAAGTCTCCCTGCTCAAGAAACAACTCACCCAGCACCGCCTTGTAATTGGGATATTTAAAAAAGTAGGATTGATCTCTTGCAATGGTGGCCGTATCCTGATCGTAAATGACCGAATCGTTTAAAAACTGATGAATCAGGCTGTCAATCACGGTTTCTTTTGGAAGTGGAACCATCTCCGAAAGGTTCCCGGGCAGTTTCTCGTAAGTTTCGGGCAACATCACTGCTTTCCCGTACAGCCGGGCAATATTTAAATAACACCATGCCCGTAAGCCATACAGGTTGGCCCGCATGTCAAACAGCATATGATCCTTAAAATCACGATCCAGCGCAGCCGCCCTGTCGATATGCGACAGCACCTCATTTACATTGATTATAACTTTGTACAGGTGTGTATGATCGAGGTAGGGATTGTCTGCATGGAATTGCTGCCGGTAAAGGGCAGAAATGTTACCATCAGCATTGGGTGTGATGTCCATTTGGTCGCTTCTTAAACCATCCAGCAAAATTAGGGAGGGCGCCACATCCTGCAAGCCAATTAAGGCACCATTCATGGATACCATGGCATCTTCCAGGTTTTGGTAATGCTGCCCAGGTGTTACCCGTTGCCCTACCGGTACATCAAAAAAATCGTCGCTGCAGGATAGATTCAGCCCTAACAGGAGAAGTAGCCCCCCTACCAGGGATATATGTTTTATGGAATTTGGCATGATCGTTTTCATATTTCGCACATTATAAATCAAGTTTTAAGCCCACAATAAACTTTTTGGTCTGTGGCATTTGGCCATAATCCAGACCCACCGAAAACGGATTGTTGGCATATTGAAACTCAGGATCGTACCCGGAATATTGGGTAAACGTTAGCAGGTTGGTGGCAGTTATGTACACATTGAGTCCTCGGAAACCAAAAAACTCAGGAAGGTCGTAACTCAGGGTAATCTGTTTCAGGCGAATAAAAGACGCATCTTCGATCCAACGATCAGAAAAAGCTGTATTTCCGGTAGGATCACCGATGGAGCTCCGGGGCAAATCGGCCGCTGTTCCGGCTGACATCCAACGGTTTTGCACCGACTGCATTTGGTTGGCATAGGCAAACATCGACTCGCCCAAATAGCGTACATAATTAAAGGCCTCGTTACCAAAAGAATAATTTAACTGGGCAGAGAGTTGAAATTTTTGCAGACCCAAGGCCGTAAATACCCCTCCGTAAATTTTGGGATTCGGGTCTCCAATGCGCATTTTGTCTGCCTCGTTAATTAGGTTGTTTCCATCCACATCGCGGTACCTCACATCGCCCGCCCTCATTGCGATACCGTTAGGCCCGATAATTTGAGTAGCCTCCGCATCGTTCTCAAAAATTCCGTTGGTTTGGTAGCCATAAAATGCATTGGGACTATGGCCTTCTTCCGTTACCATTTCACCGCCCACAAAAGGAGTAATCAACTTTTCGGTACCGGTACGTATAAAGTCCATCCTTTTCATCTCTGAAACCGCATGCGCAGCCGTTACATTGGTAGTCCAAACCACAGGCCCCAGGTGAACCCGGGTGTCCAGTCCTACTTCCAACCCGGTTATTTGCAATTGCCCGCTGTTGTTGTAGTAATCGGTATATCCGTTAAATACAGGCAACACTTGCTGCATTAGCAGGTTATTAACGTTGGCTTGATAGGCATCAACATGCAGGGTAAGCTGTTGCCGGAAAAAGGACAAATCCGTACCCACATTCACGCTTGTTTTTCGCTCAATTTCCATGTCGGGGTTTGGGATGGATTCGCGCAGCAACACCCCTGCAGTGTTTAACCTTCTGGATACATAGTAGTTGTTGGAGCGATCGTACACCTCACTAAACATGTTTCCGGTAACCGAATAAGATGCACGCAGCTTAACGTTTTCAAGCGGGCGCCAGGCTGCCGCCACAGAAGGATATACATTATAGCGCTGATCACCGTCCAGGGCTGAGCTTCCATCGTACGAAACGTTGGCATCCAGAAAATAAACACCCCTGAAATTGTAGCTGAATCGCCCAAAATACGAGAGCCATACCAGGCCACGTTCATCCCCACCTACTTCGCGCAGGTAGGTATACTTGCCGCCCCGTCCCAGACTGCTGATTTCATCAGACGCTGTATTTAAATCGATGGCATAATTGTATTTGTAGTTATTTTTCATGTACCGCAACCCTGCATTCAGGGTGTAGGCATGGCCGCTGGAGGTATGGTTTTTAAAGGTAAGCATGGTATGGTTTTGCACCGATTGAAATTCGTTTACAAAATAACCGGGGCTGTTTTTGGCCGAATCTACCTGTACGAGGCCAAGG
>JAUIMD010000349.1 GCA_030433225.1 Bacteroidia bacterium | reverse complement strand
AACCAGCAAAATCCCCATCATCTTTCTTACCGCAAAAGACAGCGAAAACGATACCCTGACCGGATTTACCCTGGGAGCCGATGATTACATTTCCAAACCCTTTTCCATTAAAGAAGTGGTGGCCCGTGTAAAAGCGGTATTGCGCCGCGCCAACGAGGCCGGAGCCAACATCGAGGATATGGTTTCCTACGAAAACCTGGAACTGTACATCAGCGAGAAAAAGGTGAAAATGGGCGACGAAACGATAAAGCTTACTAAAAAAGAATTTGAAATTCTAAAGCTGTTTCTCGAAAACCAGGGACGTGTTTTTTCTCGCGAAGAAATTCTGTCGCGCGTGTGGAACAACGAATCCTATGTGCTGGACCGTACCATAGACGTGAACATAACCCGGCTTAGAAAAAAAATTGGCGAATACGGCCGAAACATTGTAACCCGACTTGGTTACGGGTATTGTTTCGAAATTAACTAACTCTTGCACCTCTTTTAATGAATGTAAAGTCCCGCTTTTTTAACGGCTACAACAAAAAGCTGTTTGTCTACTATTTTGTCATTTTTACCTTACTTTTTGTAGCGGTAACGCTTTTCCAATACCAGCGCGAAAAGCAATACAAAACCCGGCAGCAGGAACTATTGCTGGATAGTTACGCACGCATCATTCAAAATTTTGTTGGAAACCATAAAGACAGTGCGGACCTGGTAATGCAGGCGGTTCGCTTTTTGCCGGACACGAGTTTACGCATTACCATTATTGATAAAGACGGGACCGTGTTGTTCGATTCCTTTTACGAGGATTACCAACACATGGAAAACCACCTGAACCGCAATGAGGTACAGGAAGCCATAAAAAAAGGGGTGGGAACCAGCATACGCCTGTCGGAAACCACCAACATTGAATATTTTTACCATGCGCTGGATTTTCAGGATTATTTTGTGCGCACCGCCATGCCCTACGATAAACAGTTGATGCTGTTTTTAAAGGCAGACACATTTTACATTTATTTCATGTTTCTGGTGTTTGTGATTGGCGCTATCTTTCTCATGATTACGTCGGATCGCATCAGTCATTCCATACGTAAACTGGAGGAATTTGCGCGCAGGGCCGGTAACAGCGATAACATCGAAAACCATTTTGATTTTCCAAACAACGAACTGGGGGAAATCGGGCAGCAAATTGTTCAAATTTACCAAAACCTGAAAGAAGCCCAGGACGAGCTGGCCTACGAAAAGGAAAAATTGTTCAAGCACCTGTATACCTCCCGCGAAGGCCTCGCCATTTTTTCACCCGAGCGAAAAGAAATTCTTGCCAACAATTATTTTATACAATATGCCAACTCCCTTTCTGACGAACAAGTGGTGTGGTCCGATGAGATTTTTAAAATACCCGAATTTGAACAGATCAATGAGTTTTTAAGCGAAAACCTGGATTCATCTTTTTCGGACGAGTTTGGGGTACTGAAAGAAAAAATTAAGATAAAAAAAGGCAACGGTACCTACCTCATTAACTGCATTATCTTTTCAGACCGTACCTTTGAAATTGCCATCAACGACATTTCGGAGGTGGAGCAACGTGATTCGTTAAAACGCGAAATAACCAGCAACATCTCGCACGAGCTGCGCACCCCGGTGAGTTCCATACAGGGCTACCTTGAAACCCTGGTAAGCAACCCTGACCTCCCCGAAAGCAAACGCCAGTTCTTTTTAAAACGGTCGCACATGCAAAGCATTCGCTTAGCTCAGCTTATTAAAGACATCTCCGACCTGAATAAAATTGAAGAAGCGGGCCATTTTTATAACAAAGAAGTGGTAAACCTAAACGAGGTGGTATCCAACGCCATTGCCGATGTGCATTTGCTGTTGCAGCAAAAAAACATGGAGGCCGTTTGCCATTTTACAACCGATATCCGCATTAACGGCATCCATACCTTGTTGTATTCGGTATTTCGCAACCTCATGGACAATTCGATCAACTATGCGGGTGAAGGAGCTGAAATACACATTGAGTGCTACCGCGAAGATGAAAGTTTTTACTTTTTTAAATACTACGATACCGGTGTGGGCGTACCCGAGGAACACATGCACCGCATTTTTGAACGGTTTTACCGGGTAGATTCAGGTAGAGCGCGCGTGAATGGCGGCACCGGCCTGGGACTGGCCATAGTCAAAAATGCCATTACCTTGCACGGCGGGCAGATATCGGTAAAAAACCACCCGGGCGGCGGTATCGAATTCCTTTTCTCCATGCAAAAGGTAAATTAAACCACTTCGTATATTACCGTATTCAATGACCTATCAACTGCTAATGTACATGCACCTGGCAACGGTTGTGCCGTGTTTTTTTATAGGATTGGTGCTCATGTTTTTAACCAAAGGAACGCACGTGCACCGCAACCTCGGTAAGGTATATATGGGGCTTATGCTCTTTACAGCCACAGTTACCCTGTTTATGCCGGCACAGGTAGGTCCTTCCCTTTTTAACCATTTTGGGTGGATTCACGGCTTTAGCTTTTTAACCCTTTACACGGTGCCAACCGCATATATGGCCGCAAAAAAAGGCCAGGTAATGGCGCATGCACGTAAAATGATTTTATTGTATGTGGGAGCCCTGGTGTTGGCAGGTGGTTTTACGCTGGCACCGGGCAGGTTTCTTCATCAGCTTATTTGGGGTTAGTGACGCCCCTGGCGATGCCTTATACTAGTGCACCGCATTACAACAACGTAAAACCGTCTCCATCTTTAAGCACCGGAAACGCAGCTCTAAAAGCGTTTTGCTCACTTTTATCCAGGGAAACAAACAGGGTTTGTTCTGTATTTCCGGCATCAGCAACTATCCGGCCTTTTGCGTCAATGGCTTTTGAGCCCCCGTTATAGCTTATGCCGTTTCCATCTTCTCCGGTACGGTTGCAGCCTAAGGTATAGCATTGGTTTTCTATGGATCGGGCTGCCAGTAAAGTATTCCACACCGAGCTGCGAACCGCAGGCCAGTTGGCCACACACAGCAATACATCGTAATTAAGGTTGTTGCGGCACCACACCGGAAACCGAAGGTCGTAACAAATTATGGGCAGCAGTTTCCAGCCCCGGTACTCTACCAGTTTTCTTTTGGTGCCCGCGGTGTAGCTGCGATGCTCGTCGCCCATGGTAAACAGGTGTTTTTTGTCGTAAACATCCACTTGTCCATTTGGGTGGAAAAATACAAAGCGGTTGTAAAACGCTGCCATTTCCTGTACAATGAACGATCCGCAAATGGCCACATTGTATTGGTTTGCCCATTGTTGAAACAAGCGCATGGTATCCCCCTCCATGGTTTCGGCCAGCACCGCGGCACGCATGCTAAAACCGGTAGTTGCCATTTCGGGTAATATGGCAAGGTGGGTATCTGTTGGCAGCTGCCCCAGCCATTTTTCTATGCGCACCAGGTTATGGGAGGTGTCTTCCCACACAGGTGCAAATTGAAGTATTGCAGTTTTCAGCAGTAGTTGATCGTTTTTTGTAGGGTGTTCCATATACATGTAGACGCATTTTAAATTGACGTGTATTGAGCCATTTGCC
>JAUIMD010000348.1 GCA_030433225.1 Bacteroidia bacterium | reverse complement strand
CTGAATACTGCCAAAGGACCAGATGATTATCGACTCGAAGAAACAAAATCCTGGTTCCAGGATATGGGTTGGGATCAACTGACCATGCGCAGCCAAAGTGCACAGCGCTTTGGGAATTTGTTGGGAGCTACGGCTCTTAAGGTGTTGAGTGCATTTCCATTAAAAAGAATGGTAATTGCCGGAGGAGACACCTCTGGTTTTGCAGCCAGGGCTTTGGGAATAAAAGGTGTGGAAATGATTGCCCCGCTTTTCACCGGAGCCCCGCTGTGTAAAGCCTTTGCCCCGGGTTCGGCAGTTGACGGGATGGAAATTAACCTGAAAGGCGGACAAGTAGGGGACCATACGTACTATGGAAGATTGAAAGATGGAGAAATTTGAATAAATAAGGAATTAAAGCTAACAAAAGAAAAAATATTATGGCAAAAAAACTCGGATTGATTCATACTTCGGCAACACTTGTCCCGGTGTTCCAGGAGTTGATTGATAAATACTTAAAAGGAAAAGACATCAAGGTTTTTAACATTGTGGACGATAGTTTAATTAAAAATACGATTGAACGGGGTGCGCTTACAGCCGATACTTCGCGCAGAGTAGTGAATTATGTGGGATCGGCGCAGGATGCCGGCGCAGATTATGTATTGGTGACATGTTCTTCCATTGGTCCTGCCGTGGAGGCATCTGCTGCATTAACGGGAATTCCGGTGTTGCGGGTAGATCAGCCCATGGCCGATAAAGCCGTGCAAATGGGCAAAAAAGTGGGCGTGGTGGCCACCTTATCCACTACCTTGGAACCCACCAGCGACCTTGTTAAACGCAGGGCACAGGCAGCAGGGAAGGAAATTGAATTGACTTCCCGTTTGTGCGATGGGGCTTTTGATGCTCTCATGGGTGGAAAACCGGAAGTACATGATGAAAAAGTAGCAGCGGCCTTAAAAGAATTGTCCAATCAGGTGGATGTAATTGTGTTGGCCCAGGCTTCTATGGCACGCGTGGTAGGGCAATTGGCCGATGAAGATAAAAAGGTTCCCATCCTTGCAAGTCCTGAAATAGCGATGGAATACCTCGCAAAGACCCTTTAGCATGCAAAAGGCCGAGGGTTACATATTCCGAATCAGTCTGTTCTCTGCCCTGGTTCTTATTACTTCACTCATTGCCGGGTGGAAGGCCATAATTTATCCGGTGGCCGTTTTTGGGGCCATATGCTTTGCCTTAGGCATGGGAACGATTTCATGGTTAAAAAGTTACCGCTACACCGCATGGATAGTAGTGGCCATCATTTGTGGCATGCTGTATCCTCAGGCTTTTCAAAAATGGGGAAACTTTGATTTGCGGGACAAATGGGTGATTCTGGCGGTAGTACAAATGGTAATGTTTGGCATGGGTACGCAAATGAGCCTGAAGGATTTTGTCGGCATCAAATCCATGGGGAAAGGCGTATTGGTGGGGATTATTTGCCAGTTCACCATCATGCCGGTAACCGGTTTTATGTTGACGCGCATTTTTAATTTCGACCCTGAGATTGCAGCCGGGGTAATTCTCATCGGCTCCTGTTCCAGCGGCCTCGCCTCTAATGTGATGGTGTATATTGCCAAGGCCAATTTAACGCTCTCGGTAACCCTTACCTCTGTGGCCACTTTGCTGGCTCCCATCATGACGCCTTTCTGGATGAAAATGTTGGCCGGAACGTATGTAAACATCAATTTTCTGGACATGTGTATTCAGATTATTAAAATTGTAGTTGTGCCTGTAGGAGCAGCATTGTTATTCGATGCTTACCTGCATGCAAATACACGGGTTAAAAGCATACTGAATGGTATATTTATAGGAGCGCTTGTGTTTATAGGAGCCATGTTGACAGGATTCTATTCTTATTTAAATGGACACTTGTCGGAAGCTGGAATGAAGGGCGTTGTTCTCCTGAATTTTCTGGCCGGATCTGTTGTATTTGGTAAACTGTACTACCTGGTTACGCGCGTGGTGCCCAACTTACGAAGCTTTATGCCCAAATTATCCATGTTTGGCATCGTTTATTTTACCACGGTTACTACGGCAGCCAGTCGCGAAAACATTATGGCGATTGGGGTATTTATGCTGCTGGCATCCATCCTGCACAATGGTTTGGGGTACACCTTTGGCTATTCCATTAGCAAATTACTGGGGATGGATCGGGACTCGTGCCGTACGGTAGCGTTGGAAGTGGGCTTGCAAAATGGTGGAATGGCTTCAGGCCTGGCCGGCGTAATGGGTAAACTGGCAACGGTCGGGTTGGCGTCAGCCATCTTTAGCCCCTGGATGAACATTAGCGGCTCCATTTTAGCCAATTACTGGAAACGAAAAAAGTTAGCTGCAATTGCGCTTTCTGAATCAAAGAATAAATCAAAAAAAGTATAGAGATGAGATTTTTATTTCATTTAACAAAATTCCCCTGGGTCATCCTTTTACTGATGTCCGCTTGCAAACCTATTGGTGAGCTTTCAATTGTTTCTGTTTCGGTGGATAATCACCCGGAAGCAACAGGTGTGGAAACCGGGAAACTTTTTTTTAGCTGGAAGATGGCATCCCCCCATAGAAATGTAGTGCAGGATGCGTATCAGATTGAAATGGCTACAAATGCCAATTTCAGCGATGTCGTCTGGAATTCAGGCAAAGTCAACTCCAGCCGAAGCATTCAGGTGAATTATTCAGGTGATGCCTTAGAACCGGGAACAACCTATTTCTATAAAGTGAAGGTATGGGACAATCATGGAAACGAGTCGAACTGGGAAAGCAGTTCGTTTACAACCGGTTTGTTTCAACCGGAAGAATGGCAGGGAGCCAAATGGATAGGTATGAATCAGCTGGAAGACACCAATCGGTTGGTTCCGGGTATTCATCTTCCCGGAAAATCCTACCGTGGAAAAGCATTGGGACTGCATAAACTGCCGCTTCTGCGTAAAGCATTTGACGTGAATCAACCCATAAAAAGGGCAACTGCTTTTGTTTCAGGGCTGGGACATTACGAAATGTACCTGAACGGACACAAGGTGGGCGATCATTTCCTGGCACCCGGCTGGACGGATTACGATGAGTCGGCTTTGTACAATACCTACGACGTGACTTCCATGTTGCAGCAGGGTGAAAATGCGGTGGGAATGATGCTGGGAAATGGGTTTTTAATTGTCCCCAACGAACGTTACCGTAAGGTTATGACGGCCTTTGCCAACCCGATGCTGAAACTGGCTGTGAAAATTGAATACAAAGATGGAAGCACAAAATGGGAAGTCAGCGACGATACCTGGAAAACATCTCCGGGACCCCTTACTTTTTCCAGTATTTATGGAGGAGAAGATTACAATGCAAACCTGGAACAGCCGGGTTGGGACCGTATAGGATTTGATGATTCCAGATGGGAACCGGCAATAGAAGTGAAGTTTCCCGGGAAAAAATTGTGGCCGGAACGGGATTATCCCGTGAAGGTTATGGAGTCCCTTTCTGCAAAAAAGGTAACCCAGGTACCTGGTAATGACGACTCGTACCTCTACGATTTTGGTCAAAATGCCTCGGGTATTTTT
>JAUIMD010000347.1 GCA_030433225.1 Bacteroidia bacterium | reverse complement strand
CCCGACGAGGCTCCGTCTTTAAAAATTTTATTTTCCACCGTATCCAGGGCCTGATCCATTTTACGGTCCACGCGGCGCTCAATCCGGTCTTCTACTTTGTCCAGTGCCTTATCTTTAAGTCGGTTAAGCAATTGGGCATGGCTTGTGCCCGGGAATAACAGCACGCCAATAAACAACAGGCTTGCCACAAGCCTTTTACATTTAAGGAAATACATACCTTTTGTTTTTAGATTATTTAGGTTTAAAAAGATAGGTGAAGGTAAGGAATATCAGCAAAAAAATCCACGGGTAAGCAACCGTAAACCCAGCGGCTCTTCTTAATGCCTGCCCCTGTACATACAGTTTTTACTGTTGCAGGCATCGCAGGTGTAGTTTTGAAAACGGGCTTTTTCGCCCATCCCCATAATGCCGCTCACCGATTTTACCGGATGCATTAAGGCACTTCCGTTTAAGGTGATGCCGCAAAACCCGGGGGGCAGCAGTTCAAACAAATTAAACTGATCGGCTACACTCCAGTTGCAATACCCCGGACTATAACGGTTAGTTGCCGTTGTTCCCTTGGCGTTTGCATCTTCTCGCCATTGCTGATGAATTCGGTCCATGGCGGTTTCGGCGATGACCGAACCAAGCACATCCACCACATAGGCTTCAATGCTTTTGCCCTGGCGGTTGTATTTCTGCATTGTAAGCCCGGGGACGGGTCCTGCCGTGCACGCAAATACGGCCATTGTGGTGCAGTTTTTTAAAAATTGGGCAACCCTTCTCCCGGTATGAAAAACCGTTTGCCCCAGGCACACCTCTGCATCCTTTATGGCTACCCCGCTAACAATGCGGTAGCCTCCTTTAATACCCTGCATGGGCTGAAGCGTGCGTAAGGCCTCCTGCACCATTTCGGGGAACGGCTCCAAAGCCATGCCAGCCTCAAACCCCATAAGTGCCAACACACGTTCCGGATCAATGTCCAATTCAGATAAGGTGTACGAATAGGTTTTAACGTGCATAAGCTGTTTGTTTCAAGATAAGGCTCCCGGAGTGTGGGCAAATGAAAAATACAGTTTCCTGAATTCAGGGGAGGTCAGGTGGGTACTAAAGGCGATGAGTTCAGCCGGGCCTGTGTACGAAGTAAGTTCCTCCAGCTCCATCGTTTCGAAGGTGGATTGCACGGCCAGCGCTTTTCCACCGGGCAATGTTACAAACCCTTTCAGCCGTATGCATCGCGTTACCATTTCCTTCATAAATGCCCGTAAATTTTCTTCGGAAATGGTACGGGTGGTTCGAAGTACGCAGGTTTGTACATCGGTGGGCCGTGCACCGGATGGCATTTTGGGTACCGATAGTGCAGGATGTGCCTCGCGTAATGGACCGGACTCGATTCCCTCAAAAACGTTTTGCCCATAGGTAGTTGTAACGCACCTTGCAAATGGAGCAATTTCTTTCACCTTTTGAACAATGCCATTGAGCTTATCCGGTTGTAAATCTGCTTTGTTCACAATTACGGTATCGGCAATCATAATTTGGTGCCTAAAGCGTACCATCATTTGAAACCCCCGTTCAAAATTCTGTGCATCCACCATTGTATACACCTGTTTCAGCATCAGGCGTCCACGCAACTTCTCATGCTGAAGCAATTCGGCAAGATTTATGGGATCGGCCATGCCTGAGGCTTCCAAAAAAATAACATCGGGCTGAAACCTGTCCAGCAATTGGGTGAGGCTTTGCACAAAGTTGCCCAGCAGGCATACGCAAAACACCGAACCGTTATTGATTTCCACCAGTTCAAACCCCGGTGCAGCCTGCTGCAAGGTTTTCCCATCCACCCCGTTGTGGGCAAACTCATTTTGTATGACCACAATTTTGGGTGTACGCCCCAATGTGCGCAACACTGCTTTTAAAAAGGTGGTTTTTCCACTCCCTAAAAATCCGGTTATTAAATAAAAAGGAACCATCGGGTAATGCCCTATTGCGTTAGTGGCCTTTGCCCGTTAGTTTAATTTATTTTTTAAATGGGTGGAAATTTTTGCCTCAATGGCGGCGATGGGAGGGATTTGGGATATGAATTCGATGGCGCCGTCCATTACAATGGTGGGCAGGTTTTTAACACCCAGGCTTGCCATCATTTGCACCCCTTCCATCTCTTTTATCCGGTGTTCCTGAAAGCACACCTTATCTCCAAATTTACGGGAAGCTCTTTCCACGGCATCCACCATGTATTGGCATGGCGCACACGACGACGAATCCAGCGTAATAATGTCAATCACTACCTTATCGTTTTTCCAGTGTTGGCTGAGATCCAGCAATTCGAGGTTTGCAACGCTCACCTCCGAGGCTCTGAGTTCGCCTTGTTCCAGCTCATTGTACACCAGCTCACTTACAGCCTGAATATTTGCAACGGGCGTTGCCATGGCCAGGTCGCACCCGGGAGACAAAATAAAGCCGTTTTTACCGCCAATATCCATGCATTCCAGCGCATCGCGTTTGGCATCTTCTGCACCACCCATGAGCAAAACCACCGTTAATTTCATATTTCCTCCAAAACTCACCCCTTTTTCCCGGGCAATTTCTTTGACATATTCCAGCGAAATATTTTCGTCAATGGAGATGTTATCCGGTTTACAATCGCACATGCATGCGATGTTTTGGGTAGCATTGCCGCACACGAAAAATGAGCTGAGCGTTTCGCCATCCCGTATGGTATTAAAAATTTCGGTACAGTAAGGCGTAACAAATGTTTCGAACGACATGGGGTCTATCTGGCTTACCATGGGGTCTACCAATGCAATTACATTGGCTCCGGCCTCGATGTAGGCATTGGCCATCATGGTGGAAACATCGGTACAAAACCGCATAAGGCGGTGTACATACTCCGGATCTTCAAACATTTTCATGAAAATATCGGTTCCCAAAAGGTGTAGGGCAAGGGTAAAGGGTCCGGTTACCAAACCGTACAAGGCAAGGTCCGGATATTTAGTACGAAGAGCCGCAGTTGCATCCATCACCACGGGAATTCGTGCCTTGCAGGTACACGGTACTTTTAGTGTTTCAAGCAGCACCCCTTCGCTTAAAGGGTGCGACACCACTGCCGGAGGATTGTCATCGGCCCAGGCCAGCTTACATCCCAGCGCCTCGGCTTCCACCTGCAGGTCAAATACCACCGGTATTCCATCCGGGTTGTACAGTTCCACCGCTTTACTTACTCCTTTAACAATAAGGTCGGCAGACTGCAGGTAGTTTTGAGCTGTTTCCCCCAAAAGGGTAGCCGCATGGCAACCTACAAAGGGCACCCACGGAATACGATCCACTTGCTCAAGCCGCATGGTTTTTTGTATAATTTCCAGTCCTTTCATTTTTTGTTGGATTTTAGCCTGGCTGGTGTGATATAATACTAGCCAAGCTATAAAGATATCAGTGATAGTTATCACAGATATTTTTCGTTCATTTGACTGAGCCTCAAACATGTATATGCCGCTTGTATTGTAGAAAATTCACTATGCAATATCTTTTATCCTTAGCTTATATAAATGGTTATCGCCCTCTATTTGATAAGTAAGCTAATTT
>JAUIMD010000346.1 GCA_030433225.1 Bacteroidia bacterium | reverse complement strand
GTAAAAAGCCTTGCACTTTTACTAAGGTCTTTTGTGAAAAAGCCAGCTCATACATCCGGACCGCATCCGCCTTACTTACTGCATGGCGTAGAGATCGCAACCGAGCCTGGTCAGTATTGGGAAGTCTGCGATATGGCATACGCTTTACGTTTAAATGTACATTTTACAATTTAAAACGCAAGGTAGCTAAAATTGTTAATAAATAAAAAACAATTGTTACTTTTTTGTTAATAATTTTATTTCACCCTCTAATTAAATGCCTCCTTAACCCTTTACTATGGGCGCTTTCGGCATATTGACAAATAGTTCACACAAATACTTAACACAAGTATAACACAAATACAATTGTTTAATAAAACCTTGTCCGCTAAGCTATTTTTACATTATTCAGGGTAATTCCAAACAAAACACCCCCCTATGCGTTTCTACTACATGTACACAAATTTCAACGAAAAAATCAAACTAAAATAGAAATGAACTTACACGAGTATCAGAGTAAAGAGATTCTGGCAGCACATGGGATTAAAGTGCCCGTTGGTTTTACTGCCACCACCCCGGACGAAGCCGTTGAAGCGGCCAAAAAAGTAAAGGAAAAAAACGGATTGGATTTATACGTAGTAAAAGCGATGGTACACTCTGGCGGACGAGGAAAGGCCGGCGGTGTTACTTTTCCAAAATCGTTGGTAGGGGTGGAAGAAGAAGCGAACAAAATGCTGGGGATGACTTTGGTAACCAACCAAACAGGTCCAGAAGGGAAACTTGTCAGAAAAATTTTGGTGACGGAACAGGTATACCTGGAAGGGCCGGAAGAAGCGCACGAAATATACATCAGCATATTGCTGGATCGTAAAACCGGTCGCAATGTCATCATCTATTCACCGGAAGGAGGAATGGACATTGAGGAGGTAGCCGAAAAGCACCCGGAGAAACTATATACCGAACACATTGACCCGGCAGTGGGCGTTACCGGTTTTCAGGCACGCAACATTGCCTTTAACCTGAACCTGAAAGGGCAAGGTTATAAGGACATGGTTAAATTTGTGCATAACTTATATGCCGCTTACATTGCATGTGATGCCTCGCTGGTGGAGATCAACCCGCTTTTAAAAACCAGCCACAACGAAATTTTGGCCGTAGATGCTAAAATTTCAATCGACGACAATGCCCTGGTGCGCCATCCTGAGCTGGAAGTATTAAGAGATGTATATGAAGAAGATCCTGCTGAAATAGCGGCAGGCGAACACCATATGAGTTTTGTTAAACTCACCGGAAATGTAGGCTGCATGGTAAACGGAGCCGGATTAGCCATGGCGACCATGGATGCCATTAAATTATCGGGAGGTGAGCCTGCAAACTTTCTGGATGTAGGTGGAGGTGCCAATGCCCAGCGGGTTGAAGCCGGCTTGCGCATCATATTAAAAGACCCTAACGTTAAGCTGGTATTTATTAATATTTTTGGAGGAATTGTACGCTGCGACCGTGTAGCCGGTGGTGTTGTGGAAGCCTACAAAAACCTGGGCGAAATTGAAGTTCCGCTGGTAGTTCGCCTACAGGGAACCAATGCTGAATTAGGGGCAGAGTTAATTCGTAAGTCGGGGTTAAAGGTACATGCCGTAACCAATATCGAAGAGGCGACTGCCAAAATCAAAGAAATGGTGTAATTTTTAAAATATTTTTCAATTGCTCTTGCATGGGTAGCGAGAATTGCTACCTTTGCAACCGCAATTGAGAAACGATACTGTAACAGCGGTTACAACTTAAAAATATATTGCGGGGTAGAGCAGTTGGTAGCTCGTCGGGCTCATAACCCGGAGGTCGCACGTTCGAGTCGTGTCCCCGCTACTACAAAGGAGATTGAAGCCATTCAGTCTCCTTTTTTTTGCACTTACTCAACCTGCCTCTTCCCAAAAAAAGAGGGGTCACTTCAAAAACAAAGGGAGTAAAATCCCCTCACTACCGGTAGTGTAATTTATTTGACTTTCACCGTTTAGTATACCTATCCAACCCAACATCCCATTCTCCGGCAATCTGAGCCAGTCGTTCACTGATCCTTAAAGTTACGCAGAGGTATATAGGACGCATACCATTGCCGCGAGCCCCTTCATCCTATCCATCCATTTCACCTGGGCGTTTTGCATGCTTATCAAAGCCACCCAAAGCCTCCTTTGAGGGAATTATAAATTTATGACGGAGCGCAGGACTCATGACAGAACAATAAGCAGTTCGCCCAAAAATACGAAAGCGATTTCGTGCCACCCACCGATAGACCCAATTGCGCAGAAACGCGGGAATGCACCAGGCCAGCTTAAACAGTTTCCACGCGCCCCCTAATGCAATTAGCATACGCAGCACTGCTTCGGACTGTTCGAAAAACCGGCCGTTTTGTTCCAACAACACAGTGTCTCCATCTACCATAGCGGTGCCTGAGCTAACGTTGAGATCCTGTACCGTTGAAAAACGAAATACATCTCCTTTATCATGCTTTATCAGGAAGTGCACAAACCGGTTACACAGCAGGCATTCCCCATCGAAATAAACAATTAACGGCATAGCATTTTCCACCATAAAACAGGCTTTTTTGTAAAACAACTTGTAAAACGGAGTGTTTATGAAAATTAGCATTGTTACCCGATTCGGTTATCTTTGCCCACCAAAGTTTGATGCATGACAATTTCTTTGATACTAAGCGTTTTTTCTGTTTTTTTAATGATGTTGCCCGGATATATTTTAGGCAGAAAAGGCATACTCAACGACGCTTTTTTACAACGCTTAACCCGCCTGATCGTTTCTTTTGTATTTCCATGCCTTGCATTTTCGTCGGTACTAAAAAACTTCACATTGCACCTGCTGCTCGACAATTGGCAGCTGCCCGTTTCATCCATGTTAATATCGTGCTGTGGCTACGCAATTGGCCGGCTGTTTTTGCTGTTTTACACCATAAAGGATAAAAAAGAGCGAAGCAGCTTTTTGTATTGCAATACTTTTAATAATTATATTTTTTTACCGCTTGCCATCGTCTCTCAAATTTTTGAACCTCGATTTGCTGCAGCCGTAGTTATTTCATCAATTGGTACCGAGCTACTGGTTTGGACACTTGGCGTATTCATTATGCAACCCGATGCCCGCATTTTATCGCGGCAAAGCCTGGGGCATTTGTTGTCTCCTCCTTTGGTTGCCCTTTACCTTGCCATTGGCTCCCTTGCATTACTCCATTACAGTGGAACCACCCTCAATCAGTTTTTTCAACAGGTGCAGGTTAGCAAATATGTTTTTAACAGCATTAACACGCTAGGAACAGCCACCGTCCCCTTAACCCTGATTTTAGCCGGCGCCCGTATTTCACAAACCGACTTTGGCCTTATTCACAATTCACGCATTTGGTATGGAGCCATTATTCGCTTACTGGTGGTGCCCATGGTTGCCATTTCCCTGCTCAGGTTCATTTTTCCAGACAATGAGTTTTTAGGGGTGTTGTTTATAATTGCCATGACTCCTGTTGCTTTTAACAGCCTGGTACTGGGGGAACTGTTTAAGGCTGACATGCAGGTGATAAGCGGCACC